>CACXEL010000001.1 GCA_902766655.1 uncultured Lachnospiraceae bacterium
AGGCCCAGGATTTCATCCATGAGCTCCCTGAACCGCTTTTTCAGCGTCTCCCCGTCCTGGACCATCTCGTAGGAGTAGGACTCCGTGGAGTAAATGTGTCCCTTCACCGGCAGGGTCAGTCCTCCGTATTCTGTGATGCAGAAGGGGCGGCCGGTATGCTCCACGATGAGCTTTCTGAAGTAGTTGTGGACGGAACGGATATCGCCGCTCCCCTGGTCGAACCAGCCGGAGGCCTCGTCGATGGGGCGGGTCGGGTCCCAGGATCTCATTTTCGCCACGTTCTTCTCCGCGTCGAACTGGCCCCAGCCCTCGTTGAAGGCTGTCCAGAGGACGATGGAGGGCACGTTGTAGAGCTGGCGGATGGTGTCGCGCGTCTCCCGGATCCACCTGCGGCGGCCATCCGGATCGGTGCGGGCGTAGAGCGGGTAGGCCCGGTCTCCCATATGGGTGGTCATGGCGGGAATGATGGTGGGCAGGTAGGTCTGATAGAGCTTGCTGATGGCTCCGCCTCCGTTCACCATGTCCTGCCAGACGAGCATGCCCAGCCGGTCGCAGTGGTAATACCAGCGCATGGGCTCCACCTTGATGTGCTTGCGGAGGGTGTTGAAGCCCAGGGCTTTCATTTCCCGGATGTCATAAATCATGGCGTCATCGGAGGGCGCCGTGTACATTCCGTCCGACCAGTAGCCCTGGTCCAGGACACCGTGCATGAAATAAGGCCGATTGTTGAGCAGGAGCCTGGGTTCTCCGCCCTCATCACTGCCGACGGAGACCTTGCGCATGGCGAAGTAGGAAATGACGACATCCTCGCCCAGACTGACCGTGAAAGGAGTCAGGTGTGGGTCCTCCGGCGACCAGAGGCGGGCATCCGGAATGGGAATGGCTATGGTCCTGCCTGTCTCGCCAGTCATGTCAATCCCGTATTCCGGTATCCTTGCTCTGACGGAAAGAGTGGAAGAGGAGCCTTCCGCAAAGACCCTGAGCTTCAGAAGGCCCTTGTCGATGTCCGGTGTGATCTTAAGCTCCCGCACATGGATATCCGGGACCCACTCGAGCCAGATAGTCTGCCAGATCCCGCTGGTGGCGGTATAGAACATACCGCCGGCCTTCAGCATCTGCTTGCCCCGGCCGCCGGTGCCGGTCTCGGAAGGGTCGGTCACGCGGACGATGAGTTCATTGTCCCCCTCTACAAGGTATGGTGTGAGGTCGGCAGAAAAGGACAGGTAGCCTCCTTCGTGGGCACCCGCTTCATGGGAATTCAAAAAGACGACAGCGGACTGGTCCACAGCCCCGAAGTTAAGGATAAGGCGTCTGCCTGCAGGAATCTCGTCCACCCGGATCGTCCGCCTGTACCAGAAGACTTCATCCGGCTGAAGACGGTGATTCATTCCCGAGAGGAGCGATTCCGGTGAGAACGGTACCAGGATGTGGGCATCGTAGGTGCGGGGGATATCGCCCTTTGTGACGGCGGCATCCCACCAGCCGTTCAGATTGATATAGGAAGTCCGGGCCAGCTGCGGCCTCGGGTACTCGGGAAGGACGCGGTCCGGGTCCAACCTCTCGCCCCAGGGTGTGAGGAGACGGACCGGATCGACCTTTTTTTTGCCGGCCTGCAGCGAGGCGACGGCGGCTTTGATGTTCATAAGGTGTTCCTCCGTAAAACGCGGCGGATCGCGGTCCTGCCGGCCACCGCTTTATCAGATTATAACAGGGGAAATCAGAACACATAAATCCGCAAATCGTATAAAATGGAAGGATGGAGATTGTAGATAGTGCACAAATTTATGCTATATTTAAAAATGAAATCAAAAAAAAGACACAAAATTCATTGCGGATGTGCCCTGCAGGCTATATAATATAACATAATGTCTGAATCGAGCCGCACAGGCTCGGCCCTGAAGCTCCATGGACGGGTACCGTGTTCAGACCAATCATTCAAAAAGGAGCGCTGAGATGGAAAAATACGTAGGAAAAGCAGCATTTAAGGGAATCGCCATCGGCAAGATCGCTGAGATGGCCAAGGGTGATAAGACAGTCCGCAGAGAGCATGTAGAGGACTCTGCTTCTGAGATCGCCCGCTATGAGGCTGCCAAGGCTGCCGCGATTTCCCAGCTTCAGGGACTTTACGAGAAGGCTCTGAAGGATGTCGGCGAAGCCCATGCTGAGATCTTTGAAGTACATCAGATGATGCTTGATGATGAAGATTACAACGACAGTGTTGTCGATCTGATTGAGAGCCAGAAGGTCAACGCTGAATTCGCTGTCGCCGAGACCGGAGACAACTTTGCAGCCATGTTCGCCAGCATGGAGGACGAGTATATGAGAGGCCGTGCGGCTGACGTCAAGGACGTTTCC
>CACXEL010000002.1 GCA_902766655.1 uncultured Lachnospiraceae bacterium
CGTAGGACTTTCGGGCACGCCCGAAAGTCTAGTACCGGCCGTCCTCGAACGCCCTTAAAGAGGAGACCTCTGGAGGCCTGACCTTATGGGAAGTCGGCGGGGCAGCGGACCCGGCCCTTCGGCGCCAGTCCCATGCACCGGAGCAGGCAATAAAGAGGAGACCTCTGGAGGCCTGACCTTATGGGAAGTCGGCGGGGCAGCGGACCCGGCCCACCGGCGCCAGTCTCATACATCGGAGCAGGCAATAAAGAGGAGACCTCTGGAGGCCGCCCCCCTGTGCTCCTTGCGGGGTGGCGGAACCGGCCACTACGTGTCAGGTCTGGCGCTGGATATCTTCAGAGAGGGGTATCCGGCACTCTGGAGGTTTGGTTTTGAACAAAGTGAAAGCCGGCTCGAAGGGCCGGCTGGTTGTGGCTGTGGGGGCTTAGCGAGGCGGTTCACAGCGGATATAGAAAGGAGCGGGTATGACCCACATTGACGCGATCGAGAAGCAGACGGATAATCGGTTCCTTAATATGTATCATCTGGACTTTACTGACAGGCAGGGAAAGCCGGGAAATTATTATTTCTGCACACGGCGGAGTGATGACCGGATTATGATCCGGAGCGGGGATATGACGCCGGACGGGATTTGCATCTATGCGGTGACACGGGAGGAGGAACCGCGGCTGGTCCTGGTCAGGGAGTACCGGTTCCCGATTGATGCGCAGATTTACTCCCTGCCGGCCGGTCTGATCGATGGGGACGAGACACCCGGCAATGCGGCAGTGCGTGAGATGAAAGAGGAGACAGGCTTCACCTTCACGGAGTACACAGGCGGCGAGGCTTTCTACCGCAGGCCTTTCCTCCTGGTCCCGGGCTTTTCCGATGAGCCGGGCTGCGCGGTCTTCGGCTACGCCTCCGACCTTTCCTCTGCTCCTCAAAATGAATCCAGCGAGTGGATCGAAGTCGTCCTGGCTGACAAAGCTGAGGTCCGCCGGATCCTCTCTGAGGAGAAGGTCTCTGTCCGTGCTGCCTTCCTCATGTTCCAGTTCCTCCAGATGTCTCCTGAAGCCCCTTTCGCCTTCCTTAACGGTGGCATCTGAAATAAGACATTAATTATGCCCTGCGCACCATTGTCCCAAAAGCCGGGGCCCGGAACCATATGATAACGTAAGTGCAGGCTGAAAAACATCTTTTCCGATGGTAGCGAAGCGTTGAGGAAAAGATGTTTTTCAGCCTGCACGTATCTTTGCCCATATCCCAGGGCCCGGACGATGCTGCGGGCCTTAAAGGATGTAGTCGGAGATGACCTGGCCGATGCCGTAGATGTTGCGGCCGCCTTCAATCTGGTAGGTGATGACGGAGTTGTTGGCGAAGGTCAGGATGAGCTCGGAGTCGCGGATGAGCTCGGTGAGACCGGGGGTCTGGATCGAGAAGAAGAGGATGCGGGCGTAGGGCATGATGGTGTAGGTCTTGCGGGCGCCTGTCACACCCATGATGTCGGCAGAGATGATCCGCTTGTTGGTGAAGACCAGCTGGTCGCGGACTGTCCTGAAGGCGGCGGCGATGTATTCATCGCGGACCAACAGGGCACGGATCTCCTTGCGGACCTCATCCTCGTCGATGGGGGTCAGCTTGAAAATGGAGCCTTTGTATTCTTTTGAGTTTTTGTTCGCGTCGCTCATATAAAACCTCCCAAAATGCCGGATTCATAGTCCAGTACATTGTACCATAAAGTGTCGGAGGGGAACAGCCCTCATTTAGCCAAGGGGAATCTCGACGACCTTGGCCATGGCCAGGAGACGCCCTTCGATCTGGGCAGTGATTTCTTCCACCATGCGGGCGGAGATTTCCTGGTTCTTCTCTTTCTCCAGGCTCTCGTAGAAGGCAGCCCGGATATCGTCCGTGATTTCCTCCAGGTGATTGCGGAAATAACTCTTGGGCAGAAGCTTTCGCATGGGTACCGGCACGTTCCAGTTCATGATGGCCTTTTGCATCTGCCGCTTGCCGAGGAAGAGGATCATGAGGGAAATGACAGCACCCGCCACGACTCCTGGCAATCCGCTTGCGATGAGGGCCATGCCACTGCCGCCGCAGAGGAGGCTGACCACGATGGTGATGATGGTGTTGATCATCCAGGTAGTCTCCTCCACGTTCAGGAGGCTCTTGGTGTCCAGATGGATGCCCAGCTCGGAGGCGGACAGGTAGCTGGAGAGGCTCAGGGCCCTGTAGGGGATATTGTGCGCCAGGCAGATAGGCATGGTGTGCTCTTCAATCTCGAAGGCGACCGGCTTCAGCCACTCGGCGACCGGCGTGACCAGCTTCTTTTTGACTTCATCTGTGTGAAGGAAGCTCTCGATCTCCTTCTGGAGCGCGGAGTCGATGTCCGTGATGCGGGCGATCCCTCCGCTGCGCCAGCGGTCGATGACGGGGATGACTGCATTTTCCACGATGGGGGCGGTCAGGGTGTCGACGGCCCGCATGTAAAGGCCGTCGATGTTCTCGGAGACGATCCGCTCAACGGTGGAGGAATCGATGAAATTGCCCAGGTCCTTCATGAAGTCCCGCATGTCCTCGTCGATCCTGCCGCAGTAGGCAAGACCACGGGAGACGGAGAATTCGGGCATGAGTTCGGTGATCAGCGTGGCTTCGGGATAGACCTCCCGGCACCAGTCGGAGATCCTGGGCAGGCGGGAGACGCCACCGGTCAGGAAAATGAGGTCCGGCAGGGCCCCGGTGATGGCCTTCCTGGTCTCCCGCAGGCTGTCCAGGAAGACATCCTTGAAGGAACGGCCCTTGAGGAGAGGCGTGGGGCTGGTGAGGACGCGGTCGGCTGTGGCGGCATCCATGCGGAGAGTCAGGCGGAGGGGCCGGTCGTAGTAGACGGGGACAGTCTGGATGCATTCATTTTCGGACCAGTAGTCCTCGTCGGTGAAGTATTTTTCTTTGAGGCGTCTGGCGGCGAATTCGGCGTAGCTGCGCCAGGGCTCGCTCTTGTCAAAGATTTCGCGGATCCTGCGCCCGTCCCTGGAGGCGTCCAGGGAATATTCCAGGATCAGCTGGTCCATGATGCCGCCGCCCAGAAATACCTCGCC
>CACXEL010000003.1 GCA_902766655.1 uncultured Lachnospiraceae bacterium
CCGAGGGCTGCCGCGGAGACCAGGGTGCCGATCACGGTGATTTCTTTTTTACCGGTTTTGGCTACGATACCGACGATCACGGCTGCGACCGCCAGGGTGATAATGGTCTCCTCCACGCTGCTGATGGACATGGCCGCCGCATTGTTGAAGTAGTTCGGGAAAATGTAACCACTCATGCCGTGGAAAGCGCTGTTGGAGCATTCCTGCACCAGGATCAGGAGGACGATGGCGACGAGGCCGCGGTTGTGAAGCAGGTCGCTCACGAAGGCCTTGACGTTGATCTTCTCATTGTTGCTCGGGACCTTGACGCGCTCTGTCGTCAGGAAATAGCAGACAAGGAAGAGGATGAAGGCTGCCAGGGAGAAGGCGAAGCCTGCGATGCTCATTCTGAAGCCGGAGAAAATCTCATGTCCGCTCGGATCCTTGTAGAAGACGGCGATCGGCATGATCACGTTGATGAAGGTCATGGAGAGTGTGCCGCCGATGTGTCTCCAGTTGGAGAGCTTGGTGCGGTCCACCGGATCGTTGGAAATGGCGGAAGCCATGGAGCCGTAGGGGATGATGAACATGGTGTAGAAGACGCTGCTGTAAAGAAGGTAGGTCACGAACATCCAGACGATCTTGACGGCCATCGGCGCATCCTTCATCCAGTTGGCGTAGAGGAGGAAGCTGGTCAGGGCGACCGGACCGGCCGACCTGAGGATCCAGGGGCGGAACTTTCCGTTCTTGCCGGTCTTTGAGCGGTCGGCGATCTGGCCCATGGTCAGGTCCGTAAAGGCATCCGCGAACTGGGCGACCATCATGAGAATACCGATGACGGCGGCGCTGACGCCCATAACGTCGGTGTAGAACTTCATCATGAAACCGGAGCAAAGGGTAAATGTAAAGTCTCCGGCAAAATTGCCTGAAAGATATCCCAGCTGATCTCTCCATCCAAAAGGTCTCACTGCCTTCGTGGTCGTTTCACTCTTACTCATTTTAGTTCTCCTTTCGTTATTTCATCTTTCTTCAGTCAGCGTCCATCGGCTGATCTTTATATTCTTCATAGAGATCCGGGAGGAAGGTGTAGAGGTGCTCCCACTCGACCAGAGTGTGAATGACGACCTTCTTCAGATATTCCTCCGTGCAGTAAGTCCTCTCGTCCCTGACCAGCCTGCCGTTCACCGGCTTCCAGCCGATCCACTCGCGGCTCCTTGTCTCCACACCGCCCAGCGGGCAGGGCCTCGAGTAGGAGAGGCAGAGATGGGTGCCGGGCTCGTCGAAGGTCTCGTAGGAACCCCAGCCATTCACCATGCAGCCAGCGTCCTTGAACTCTTTCATCCACTCGTCCGTCATGCCGAAGTCCGTGAGGGGGAACTCATGGCGGATCGTGTCATACATCCGGTCGCCCTGGCCCAGGTCCAGGCTTTCCGTAGTGTGAATGCCTTCCTTGCCGTTCTCCCAGTTGACGTAGTAGTGATCGAAGTGGTCCGCGTAATTCCAGATCTTATAGCGGAGATTTCCGTGGCCGGGGACCATGCTCTTTGACTTCAGGTTCCGCCAGTTCCTGTACCACCTCTCCATCTCGCCGGTGATGTGGGGCGGGCGTACGCGGTAGGTGGCGACATAACCGGATCCGTCCGGGAACATGCAGTAGCCGAGCTCGGACCTGTCATAGCCGTAAGGCTTGAGAAGGGTCATGAAGTTCTCGGGCTTTATGGCCTCACTGACGGGCATCGGGTTCATGGTCTCGATGATCTGCATCTCGATCGGGTTGGGATAGTGGAGCGGGTAGTTGTAGAAGTACTTGGCCAGCGGCATCTTTTCCTCTTCGGGGAACAGCTTCTGCCTGGTATTGATGACGCTCCTGTCATCGCATTCAAATTTCTCTCTGGGGATCTCTGCGAACATCTTCTTCCTTTCCGGGAATGGCTTCCCTTCGCTTTGCTCTTTCTTCCGTTTCGGGTCCGACTTTCCCTCGCTGCCGGGTCGCCATGCCTTGCGCTTTGGTCGGACTTTATTTCTCTGTTTCTTTCTGATGCCATCATAGCATCGCCGGCATTGACAATCAATTCCGCTTCCTGTATGATATTTTACGAAATGGAAATAATTTGTCGACACAGGCAATCTTTGCGGAGGGATTCATGGATACGGATATTCTGAGGGAATTCGTCTCTTTATATGAGACCTGCAGTTTTCAGGACACAGCCGATGCGCTGAGCATCTCCCAGTCAGCCCTGACCAAGCACATCCACAAGCTGGAGGCGGAGCTGAACGTCTCTCTCTTTGACCGGTCCACGAGGAGCGTCAGGAGGAATGAATACGGGAAGGAGTTCTACCCCTACGCCCGCCAGATCGTCCAGCTGGCCGAGCAGGGCCAGTCTGTCATGCAGGAGGTCTCGGCCCGCAAGGACAACGTCGTGCGCATTTCCTTCACGCCCGCGACCTCCCACTACGGCCTGATCGATGTCCTTTCCTATTTTATAAAGCGGAACCCCGGCATCAGCCTGGAGTTCAACGAGGAGGCCCGGGTGGTGGAGGTCCTGGAATCCGGCACCTGTGATTTCGCCTTCGCAGTCGACAACGAATCTCTCGACGACCGGTTCGAAAAGATCGTCTTCGAAAAAGACCACCTTGTCATCGTCACTCCCCTCAATCATCCGCTGGCCGAGAGAACGGCTGTTACCATAGAAGATATCCGCAATGAGCAGTTCGTCATCCACACGAACAGCGCGGGGACACCTCACCAGGAGGACAGATTGGTTTCCGACCTCTTCCGGCAGAAAGGCTACCAGCAGAGCATCGCGGCCCGGGCTTCCTTCACCTCCACCGTCATCAAGATCGTGGAGCTCAAGGGCTGCATCGCCGTGCTCCCTCTCAACCGCATCCCCGAGGACGCAGCCGGCATCCGCACGGTCGATTTCCTTCCCAAGGTCGAAACGATCCTCTATATGGTCTACCCCAAAGACAAAAAGATCCGCGGCGCGACGAAGGTCTTTCTGGACTTCATCAAGGAAAATGAAGACACATAAAGCGCCTCCCGGAAAGGTTTTATTTCTTTTGCGGAAATAATGTCGCCGGAATCGGAATTGAACGCCCTCTCCCCGAATGTTATAAATGAGTTAAGAAAACAGAAACCATTTAAGCATGAGAGGAGATACAATACATGAGAGCCATTTCCAACGAAAAAAAGCAGATCATGCTTGAGGAAAAAATCTCAACGCTGATCCCGAAGATGGCCGTTCCGACCATTGTCGCGCAGCTGATCACCACCATCTATAACCTGGTCGACACCTACTTCGTCAGCACGCTGGGCACCTCGGCGACGGCGGCCGTCGGCGTCAACAGCTCCCTGGAACGGACCATCACCATCATCGGCTCTCTGATCGGAGCCGGCGCCTGCAGCTATATCTCCCGCCTCCTCGGCGCGGAGAAAAAGGAAAGCGCCAACCGGGTGCTCTCCACCTCCATTCTGACCGGCCTGGGGCTGGGCGTCATTTTCATGATCGTCTGCCGGGCAGTCATCGGAAAGCTGGTCTTCGCCCTCGGCGCCACGCCCGAGTGTGCGGACTACTCCGTTCAATATGCGACCTACGTCCTCTACGCCGCCCCCTTCATGATCGGCAGCTTCATCCTGAACATGTGCCTCAGAAGTGAGGGCAGCGCCCTCTACTCCATGATCGGCATAGGCTTCGGCGGTGTTCTGAACTGCTTCCTGGACCCGCTCTTCATTTACCACTTCGGCCTCGGCGTCGCCGGCGCCTCCATGGCGACCGCCATCTCCAAGCTGGTCAGCTTCCTGATCCTCCTCTGGCCCTACATCAGAAAGAGCACATCCGTGGAGATCTCGATCCGGCACTTCCGCTATGTCTGGGAGGATATCCGCGAAGTCATCGCGATCGGCTCCAGCTCCTTCTTCCGCTCCGCCTTCGCGGTGGTGGCCGCCGTCTCCATCAACCGGGTGGCCGGCAGCTTCTCGACGGCAGCCCTCGCCGCTCTCTCCGTAGCCAACAGAGTCATGGAGTTCCCCTTTGCCATCATCCTCGGCTTCGGCCAGGGCTATCAGCCCGTCGTCGGTTTCAACTGGGGCGCCAAGGCCTGGAAGCGCGTCAAGGAGAGCTACGTGTTCAGCTGCCTTGTCTCACTGATCGGTGCTGTCGCCATCGGCGGCCTGATTGCAGCCTTCGCCACCCCCATCGTCCATGCCTTCAACCGTGAAGCGGACGCCGAAGTGCTCCGTCTAGGCCTTCTCTGCATTCGCCTGCAGTGCCTGGCGCTTCCCATCCACGCTCTGAGCTCCATCATCAACATGTTCTATGCGGGCATAGGCCAGGCAAAGAACGCGCTCATCATCAACCTGGCAAGGCAGGGCTACTGCTTCTTCCCCGCGCTGATCGTCGCGCCTGCCATCATGGGAATCAACGGTGTGGCCGCCACCCAGGCGATTGCGGATATGCTGAGCATCCTCGTGGTGCTGCCGTTAGGTCTCAAAGCTATGAAAATGATCACTGAAAAGGAAAGGGGATGAGCCTATGCGTCACGGAAGACAGAAAGCTACCGATCTCAGTCAGGTGAAAGCGACCTTTGTCCGGCTGGGCCGGCGGGTCCCCGGCGTCCTCTATGAGCCGGCCGCCCCTTCGGGAAAGGAAGACATCAACATCCTGGTCATGCATTCGGATGAAGACTACATGAGCTTCCCGACCGGTCCCGAGCTCGCGAAGCGGGGATACACGGTCCTCTGCGCAAACGTCATGAACAAGGAGGGCATCCTCTTCTCCCAGAACACCAAGCTCCACTGCGTCCGGGACGCTGTCACCTGGCTGCGCGGTCGGAACGGCGGGAATGTCATCCTCATGGGCCACAGCGGCGGCGGCACCCTCATGAGCGCCTACCAGGCCCTGGCCGAGAACGGACCAGATATCTTCTCTGGCCCGGACATGCTCTACCCCTACAGGCGGAACGACGTGCTCCCGCCCGCCGACGGCATCATGCTCCTCGACTCCAACTGGGGAAATGCAGTCATGCAGCTCTTCAGCCTGGATCCCGCCGTCACTGACGAGACGAACGGTATGAAGCTGGATCCTTCGCTGGACCTCTTTGATCCGGAGAACGGTTTTCAGGCCTCCGGCTCCACCTTCGGGGATGCCTTCATCCGAAAATATCAGAAAGCCCAGGGCGAGCGCAACAATCGCCTGCTGGATTCGGTGCTGGAACGCCTCCAGCGCCTGGATGCCGGGGAAGGCAGCTACTCCGACGACGAGCCCTTCATCATCCCCGGAGCTGCCCAGTCCTTCTTCTGCAACAAGCTCTTTCCCCAGGATATCCGCCTGATGTCCCACACGCAGGAGGCCTATCCCCTGCTGCACGCTGACGGATCCACCACACATGAAATCATCCGCTCCGTCAGGAAGCCGGACTGCCCGGAATCCATGACACATTCCTTCTGGGAGGGCGCCCGTTTCCTGTCCGTGAAGACCTACCTCTCAGGGTATGCCATCCGCACAGAGGAGGACTTCGGCTATGACGAGGACCACGTCTGGGGCATCGACTGGGCTTCCAGCTACGCAGCCCCTCCCGGCAACATGACGCACGTCCATGTGCCGACCCTGATCATGGGCATGACTGCCGGCTGGGAATTCCTCGCGTCGGAGACCATTTACAAAATGGCGGCTTCCGAGGACAAGACGATTGCCTTTGTGGAAGGAGCCAACCATAAATTCGAGACCGCCCGCCACTGTGAGGCTTATCCGGGCCAGTTCGGCGATACGATGAAAACGCTGCACGATTATCTGGACGGGTGGCTGTCCTCCGGCCGCTTCTGAGAGGGCTTCATTTTCCAGGACGCACAATCCATAATAACCAGGCCTTCGCAAGCCGGCTTTGGAAATGAGGGCCGGCATCTGAAGGTGCCTAAGCCGGCTGAAAGACCGGCTGTTCAGAGGAGATACAGCATGAATACCATCATTATAATAGATCGTCAATTCGGGTCCGGCGGCCTTGAGATCGCGCGCCGGATCGCCGAAAAAAGAGGCATTCCCTGCTTCGACAGGGAGCTGATCGAGCGGGCTGCTGTGGACAGAGGCCTCACGAAGGAGCAGATCGAGAACCAGGATGAACGCCCCGGGAGCGGCATCATCTTCGGACTCATCGCGGACACCATGTACACGCGCCCCCTTGAGGAGGAGGTCTTCCTGGCGGAGAGGGAGGCCATCCGCAAAATCGCCCGCGAGTCCAAAGACGGCTGCGTCATCGTGGGAAGGTGCGCGGATATTGCCCTCAGCAGACACACGAACCTTGTCAGCATTTTCATCCACGCCTCAGAGGCCTTCCGCATGGAACGCGTCCGCTCCGGGAAGGCGGGCGGGGAGGACGGCATCAACTACAGAAGCTGGAGCGATGAAAAGCTGCTGGAGCTCCTGAAAAAGAAGGACAAGGAGCGCTGGAGCTACTACGACTCCCACGCGCAGAGGCGCTGGGGCCAGGCAAAAAATTACGATTTCACCATAAACTCCGCCTTCCTGGTCATCGAAGGGAGCGTGAAGCACATTCTCGCCTTGATAGATGACTTCGAGCAGGAAGGTGAAGACCGAAAGGAGGTTCCATGATCATAAACAACCTGTCGGAACTGACCAACTGCCCGCTCTGCGGGCGCCACTGTCCCATTGACAGCCCTTCCTGCGGCAGAGGGCGGGCGCTGGTCGCCCAACTCTCCGAAGGAAAACCTTTCGATTCAGACGCCGTCGGGCATCGACCGTCTGAAGCCCCTTGTGAAAGCGGGCACTCCCATCATCGCCACAGACATGCCAACGAAAACGGGCACCATCCCCACAGGCATTGAAAATCAGAATCAGGGATGTCCCCTGTCAGGTTTCTATTTCAGAGAACCTGACAGGGGACATCCCTGATTCTGATTTTTACACAAACTTAAGCAATATGTAAGGATTTCTTCCTTGTTTTTGCATCCCTGCAGAACTATAATCCCTCATGCATCAGAAAACTGCACAGGAGGAAAACATGACGAATAAAGCACTTGCATCACTCATCGCCATGGCTCTCGTGTTTTCGATGGCCGCCTGCGGAAAGACCGCTCCGGCAGAAAACACCGCCGCCGATGCCACATCTGAGGCCGCAGAGCCCCAGGTGACCGAGGAAATCACACCCGAGGCCGCCGAGGAGATCACACCCGAAGCCACGGAGGAAGCTCCCGCTGAAAATGACACCCAGAACCCCGTCATGAACTACGTCGGCGTCTACAGCAACGAGTACAGCACCGAAGCGATGGTCGAAGCCGGGGAGGGAGATACCGCAAAGATCACCGTCACCTACGCCGGCAGCCCCTGGTTCCACAACCAGACGGTCATGAGCGGACATTTTGACGCCGGGACCCAGACCATGGAATTCACCGACGCCGCCCTCACGGAGTACACCTACGCCAGCGACGGCAGTGTGAAGGAAGAGACCGTCGCCTACACGGACGGCACCGGCAAGGCAGTCTTCGACGCGGAGAAGCAGACCCTGACCATCACCCATCATTTCGAATCCGGCGACAGCGAGGAGGTATTCGCCTGGGGACCGTCCTCTGACATGAAGACAGTCTCCGATCCGGACCACTACAACGGCGTCACAGCCATGGACAAGTTCGACGTGGAGACCGTGGTGGGCTTCAACGTCCGCACCGCTTACCTCAGCGAGAACTGGTATGCCCTGGCGGACATGATCTGGTACCCCATCACCATAGGCGGCACCGAGCTCCATGACAGCGAAGAATTCCTCGGCTACATGGTCGACAAGACAGTCCACGAGAGCGACTGGGAAGCCATGAACGAGGAGGATTACCTCGACATGTTCGTGAACGGCGAGGGCATCTGCATGGGCAGCGGCCAGGTCTGGCTGAACGACCCGGGCTACATGACGGATGCGGAGCCGGAGCTCAAGATCATCGCCATCAGCGGCATCGTGAGCCGCAATCCGGAGGCAGCTGATGCCGGTCAGGAGACCGAAGCTGATGCCGAAAAGACCGACGCTGACGCCGAAAAGACTGACTCCGACGCCCAGAGCACTGACACAGGATCCGACTCCGGCGAAGAAGTCGAAGTGAACTCCGAGCGCGACTTCTACGCCACCCCGTCCGTGACCATCTACGACAAGTACGGCGAGGCCAGCAAGATCTACGAGAGCTCTGACGGTTACTGGCGCGAAGAGGACGGCACCGCCTACGAGCGGATCGAGCGGAAAGTCTGGCAGCTGAAGGACAGCGACGAAATCTTCAAGATCTACGTCTGGGAAGAGGGCGAGGAGCTGACGGAAGAGCTCGATCTCTACTCCTATCCTTCCGTCACGGTCTACGACGACGACTATAACGCCTACAAGCTCTACGAGGGCGCTGACGGCTACTGGCACGAAGAGAACGGAACCGCCTACGAGCGGATCAAAACCGATGAGTTCCAGAAGAAGGACAGCGACACGATCCTTTATCTGCGCTAAATAAAACAGAAAACAGAAATAAACCAGGGACGGGTCCTTATC
>CACXEL010000004.1 GCA_902766655.1 uncultured Lachnospiraceae bacterium
AGGAATACCCCATCGACCTCGAGACTGAGCTCTTTGCCAGCCTGAAGGCAGGAAATGAAGACACCTGCGTGAAGACCGCCTCCGCCTTCTTCGACTGGATGATCACCACCTACGGCCAGAAGAACATCAGCGTCCGCCTCAAGACGCTGGAATTCGTCCTCTTCGCGGACTACATCTCCTACCAGAACGGCGGACATACCTATCATTTCAGCGATCGGGCCGACTACCTTCCTCTTGTCTACAATGCTGAGAACAACAGCGATCTCAAGGTATGGTTCGTTGAACGGATCATGAACGCCTGCCGCAACATGTCCTCCAGGAAAGAGACCTACGAGAACCTCATGATTGTGAAGGGGCGGACCTACATCCAGGAGAACTATGACAAGGACATTTCTCTCGACGACGTATCCCGCCACCTCAATCTGAGCCCCTATTATTTCAGCAAGCTCTTCAAGTCCGAGACCGGCACGACCTTCGTGGAATATCTGACCAACCTCCGCATAGACCGGGCCAAGGAGCTTCTGCGGGACGAATCTCTCAGCATCAAGGAGGTCTGCGCCTCGGTCGGCTATTCAGACCCCAATTACTTCAGCCGCGCCTTCAAGAAAAATCTTGGCGTCACGCCGACCGTCTACAGGGAGGGCCTGAGAAATGAAGCGTAATCTGATCAAAGGAATTAGTCTGGTCCTGACCCTCTTCCTCCTGTTCTCATTTTCCGGCTGCGGCAGCCAGACGACCGTGGCGGAGAAGGAGGAAAAGGACACCATAGAGATCGGCTTCTGCTTCGACTCCTTCGTTATCGAGCGCTGGCACCGCGAACGTGACATTTTCGTCTCCGCTGCCTCAGAGCTCGGGGCGGAGGTGAATGTACAGAACGCCAACGGCGATATCCAGGAGCAGATCCGCCAGATCAATTACCTGATTCAAAAAGGAGTCGACGTGATCGTGGTCGTCCATGTGGCAGACGACTCTTTATCCATCGCCAATGCCCTGGAGCGGGCCAATGACGCAGGCATTCCGGTCATCGCCTATGACCGGCTGGTGCTTAACTCGGACGTGGACCTCTATATCTCCTTTGACAACGAAGCTGTCGGGCGCCTCATGGCGGAACACATGATTTCCCACATCGGAGAGGGTGATGTCCTCATGATCAATGGCCCTCTGGCTGACAACAACGTAGTCCAGATAGAAAAGGGCTTCCACGGCGTCCTGGAAGAAAGAGGAAACCCGCTCACAGTCACGGAGACCTATTATGCCGCCAACTGGCTGGCCGAGACCGGCCTGTACGTTACCTCGGATTATCTGGCAGGTCATGAGCCTCCGGCAGGCATCATGTGCGGAAATGACAGCATCGCAGGCCAGGCCGTCAAGGGCCTCGCAGAGCAGCGCCTGGCCGGCCAGGTCTGCGTCGTCGGCCAGGATGCGGATCTTGACGCCTGTCAGCGGATCATGGAAGGCACCCAGTGCATGACCGTCTACAAGCCGGTTGAAAAGCTGGCCAGAAAGGCTGCCGAATTCGCGGTGGCCATGGCCAGAGGCGGTATGCCCGAGGAAGTGCCGGACACCATTGACAACGGCTTCATGGACGTCCCCTACTGCAAGCTGGAGCCCATCGCGGTCACCAGGGACAACATGGACGAGGAGATCACAGGCAAGTACCACGAGGCAGCGGATATCTATCTGAATGTGGACCAGGCGGAGGAAACGGATTCCGCCGATAAACAGGAAGCTGAGAATGATCTTACTGCCAACACGGAGTCTGTAAATGAAGACTCTTCCCAGGCGGAAGCGGATGAAGACAAGGAGATTGAAGCGTCCGGAACCGCCGAAGCTGAAGAGAATGATCCTGGCTCCTCTACCGTCCAAGACGTAAGCGAATCGGCAGCTCAGAATCAGGCCATAGCTTCCGGGCAGGCCTGAAGCGGATCAGCCGGCGAGTATCCTTACATGGCTTTGATGCAGGAATAAACACGACCTGATGCTGATCAGGCCATAGCTTCCGGGCAGACCAGAAAGGGGCAACGTAAGGATAAGGATCCTTTCACAGCCCGCTGCGCATGGGCTGCTGTCAACAGGAAAAATTAGCGGACAGGACAGATTTGTAAGACAAATTTGTCCTGTCCGCTTTTTTTCTTCGCAAATCTCCCAATTTATTGATGAAGAGAGTCGAGAAATTGCGATATTACCTGTGATAGTATTAAAAAAAAAAAAAAATATTCCACTACAAAGGGAGGAATCAA
>CACXEL010000005.1 GCA_902766655.1 uncultured Lachnospiraceae bacterium
AAGGCAGCCATCTGCAACCATGATTTCTGCGCGGTAGTCAGCAAGACTGCCTACACGATCTCCGCCTCCAGCATCTATGCAGCCCGGGAGGTCACGAGCCACAACCTGCTTCTGGTCCACCCGGATTACTATTATCCCGGCATCATCGGCGGCAAGACCGGCTACACGGATGCGGCCGGGCACACCCTGGTGAACGGTGCGCTTCGGGATGGAGTTACTTTGGTGGTCTGCACCATGCAGGCGCCGGATACTGCGACTGCGGCGTCAGACAATATCAAAGTTCTGGACTACGGCTATAACAATTTCCAGGAGGTCCGGGCCATTCCCGAGGACCAGGTGGTCTCCGGCGGTATTTTGACGGTGCCCCGGGGCGTGACGCCTGATGACTGCGATGTCGCCAGCGACCTTGTCGTCGTGGATTCCCAGGCCTGCGAGCAGTGGGACTACACGTATGCAGGACATTATGTGGGGTCCGCTGTGGTGACAAAAGAGACAGCAGCCGTCCTCAGGGGCGAGGTCCCGGAGGAGCCTCAGGCGGAGGCAGCTCCGGCAACAGAGGGAAATGAAGACAATGCCGCCACCTCCGGCACCGGCATGGTGACCCAGAGCGGCGCCCTGCCCACCATCATGCCTGACCGCCAGATGCAGGCATCCGTTGACCGGGAGGAGATGGACGCCCGTTTTGAGAGGATCGGCAAGACAATCATAGGCATCTCGATCGGCTTTATCGTCATTTTCGGCCTCTTCCTCATCGGAGGCATAGGCAGAGCCATTGAGAACAGGGACTGAGGTCCCGCGTAGGCCGGTACCCATCGGGCGCTGGCTTTAGTCATATCAATCATACACGCGTCCCGGACAGGGATGGATTGGAGCGTACATGAAGGTAGTAATCCTGGCGGGCGGCTATGGGACCAGAATCAGTGAGGAGAGTCACTTAAAACCCAAGCCCATGATCGAGATCGGCGAAAAGCCCATTCTCTGGCATATCATGAAGCTGTATTCATTTTACGGCTACAATGAGTTCATCATCTGCTGCGGATACAAGCAGCAGGTCATCAAGGAGTTCTTCGCCAACTATTTCCTCCATAATTCCGACATTACCTTCGACTTCAGGGGCGGAAAGAATGAGATGAAGGTCCACTCCGACCGGATGGATCCCTGGCAGGTGACGCTGGTGGACACGGGTCTCAACACCATGACCGGCGGCCGGGTGAAGAGGGTGGCGCCTTACATTGGAAATGAACCCTTCCTCCTCACCTACGGTGACGGGGTCGCCGACGTGAATATTCCCGAATTGATCGACTTCCACCGCAAGGGCGGACGTATGGTCACCATCACCACCGTCCAGCCCCAGGGCCGTTTCGGCGCTCTGGATATCGGCGAGGACGGATCCATCGCCAGCTTCCGCGAAAAGAAGATCGAGGACAGCGGCTGGATCAACGCCGGTTTCATGGTCGTGGAGCCCGCCATCTTTGACCTGATTGAGGGAGACAGTACTGTCTTCGAACAGTATCCCCTGATGGAGGCTGCCCGTCTCGGAGAGATGGATGGGTACCGTCACACCGGCTACTGGCAGTGTATGGACACCATGAGAGAGAAGGAAAAGCTGGAGCAGCTCTGGGCGGGAGGAAAGGCTCCGTGGAAGGTATGGGAAAAATGACAGATCTTGATTTTTACAGGGGCAAGCGGGTCCTTTTGACCGGTCATACCGGCTTCAAGGGGGCCTGGCTCTCCAGAATACTGACCGGGGCGGGGGCTGAGCTGACAGGCTACTCTCTGGAGGCGCCCACGGACCCGGCCCTTTTTGACGTCCTGGACCTTAAGGACAGGATGCGCTCGGTGACGGGCGACGTCAGGGACTTTGACCATCTGCTGGCAGTATTTCAGGAGACGGAACCTGAAATAGTACTGCACCTGGCAGCCCAGCCAATCGTCAGGACCTCCTATGAGATTCCGAGGGAGACCTTCGACATCAACGTCATGGGCACGGTAAACCTTCTCGAGGCTGTCAGACGGACGCCTTCGGTGAAGAGTGTCGTGAATGTGACCACCGACAAGGTCTACCTCAACAGGGAACAGCGGGAAGGCTACGTCGAGGACGATATGCTGGATGGGTATGATCCCTACTCCAACAGCAAGTCCTGTTCTGACTTGGTGACCCACAGCTACCGGAACTCATTTTTCAACGGAGTGGGTCCGGCCGTGTCCACGGCCAGGGCCGGAAACGTCATCGGCGGCGGCGATTTCGCCCGTGACCGGATCATTCCCGACTGTGTGCGGGCTGCCTCAAAAGGAGAACCTATCATCATCCGCAACCCCGATTCGGTAAGGCCTTTCCAGCATGTGCTGGAGCCGCTGGCTGCTTACCTTACAATAGCGGAGAAAACGTATTGCGATAAGTCCCTGGAAGGGGCCTACAACGTGGGGCCCGACGAGCGCGACGTCGCGACGGCAGGCCGGATCGCGGACATGTTCTGCCGGGCCTGGGGCGACGGCGCCCGCTGGGAGAATCATTCGGACGGAGGCCCGCACGAGGCCGGCCTGCTGACACTGAACAGCGGAAAAATCCGCCGCGTCATGGGCGTCACACCTGTCTGGGATATCGAGGAGGCCGTGAGGCGGACCGTGGAGTGGTCCAAAGTCTACTTCGGAGGCGGCGATGTGCTTGCATGCACCGACCGCCAGATCAGGGAATTTTTCCAGGCTATGCACTGACCCTCTGCCGCCGGCAGGCGGCAGCGCCAAAGGAAGGAAGAACAGGATATGTTTGAAAACATGACAGAACAGGAGGCACGCCGGCAGATCCTCGCCATGGTGGACGAATACGCGGCAGCCTTCCATGAAAACAAAAAGCCCTATCAGCGTGGAGACCGGATTCCCTATGCTTCCCGTGTCTATGACCGGGCCGAGATGCACAACCTGGTGGATTCCGCCCTGGAGTTCTGGCTCACCGCCGGACGCTACACAGACCTCTTCGAGAAGAAGTTTGCCCAGTACCTGGGCACCCGCTTCGTATCCCTTGTCAATTCCGGTTCCAGCGCCAATCTTCTGGCCTTCATGGCCCTGACGTCCCCGCTCCTCGGAGAGCGCCGGGTCCTGCCGGGCGATGAAGTCATCACCGTCGCATGCGGCTTCCCGACCACGGTGTCACCCATCGTCCAGTACGGCGCTGTGCCTGTCTTCATCGACGTGACGATTCCTGAGGCCAACGCGGATGTGGCCATGCTCGAGGAGGCTCTTTCCGACCGCACAAAAGCGGTCATGATGGCGCATACCCTGGGCAATCCTTTTGATATCAAGGCTGTCAAGGAATTCTGCGACCGCCACGGTCTGTGGCTGATCGAGGACAACTGCGATGCGCTGGGCAGCCTGTATACGCTGGACGGTGAGACAAAGCTCACCGGCACCTTCGGCGACATCGGCACCTCCAGCTTCTATCCGCCCCACCACATGACCATGGGTGAAGGCGGTGCGGTCTATACAGACAATCCTCTGCTCTCCAGGATCGTGCGTTCCATGCGCGATTGGGGACGCGACTGCGTCTGCCCTCCGGGCCGTGACAACCTCTGCGGTCACCGTTTCGACGGCCAGCACGGCACGCTGCCGGCAGGCTATGACCATAAATATGTCTACAGCCATATGGGCTACAATCTGAAGGCCACCGACATGCAGGCGGCCGTGGGCGTTGCCCAGCTGGAAAAGTTCCCGACCTTTGCCATGAGGCGCCGGGAGAACTTCGCTTTCCTGACAGAGGCCCTGAAGGGGACCGAGGATGCCTTTATTTTACCGAAGGCAACCGAGAATTCCGATCCCTGCTGGTTCGGCTACCTGATTTCTGTCCGCGAGGGATACAGCCGCAACGAAATCGTGCAGTACGTCGAGCAGGCCGGCGTCCAGACCCGCATGCTTTTCGCAGGCAATCTGACCCGCCATCCCTGCTTCCAGGCTGACGCCCACGTCCGGCAGAACTGCCGCGTGATCGGCGACCTGAAGAACACGGACCATATTATGGAGAGCAATTTCTGGGTCGGCCTCTACCCGGGCATGACGGAGGACAAGCTCACTTACATGGCCGACAAGCTGAAGGAAGCCATCGGGAAAAAGTGATATGATTTTTGAAGCGGGGCTGTCATGAGTGTGACTGTCACAAAGGGCAGCCTGCGTGAAAATGAGAACAGTCCGCGGGTCTTCATTTCCCGCGGGATGAGAGGAGAGACTATGCTGCTTGACGAGAGCGCACGCTGGTACGGCTACTGGACTGTGGACGCCATGAAGGGCGGACATGTGAGAAAGTATTACAATGAGATCCGGGAGAGCTTCAAGCACTCCACGAAGGAGCGGGTCCTGGATGACAAGATCCGGAAGCTCATCGCCCATGCCGTTAAGACCACGCCCTTCTATGCGGATTTTGACGAGGATACGCCCCTGACGGACCTGCCCATCGTGACCAAAGACCTTGTCCGCGGCAACTACGAGCTCTTTACCTCCTCCATGTACAAGGATGCGACGGACAACCGCACCATGTATACCAGCGGTTCGACGGGCACGCCCTTTATGGTGGTGCAGAATAAGGACAAGATCGAACACAACACCGCCTCCAGCATCCTGCTGAGCGCCGTGGCCGGTTATTTCATCGGCATGAAGGTGGCCTTCATCCGCCTGTGGGTCGGCGACCATGCCAAGCGCAGCCGCCTTTCCCTCATCGCCGAGAATATGATCCAGATCGACTGGGCCAATATCGACGACGAGGCTCTCACGGAGATGGTGGAAGGCTTCCGGAAGGAGAAGGTCCAGGTCCTCATCGGTTACTCCTCAGCCCTGGCCAGGATCAGCCGCTTCATCGATGAGAAGGGGATCGACGCCTCCGATTTCAGTATCCGCTGCGTGATACCCATGTCGGAATCCATGCCGGTCCCGGTCCGCCGCAGTCTTGAGCGTCAGTTCCATTGTCCGGTCCGCGCCTGGTACTCCAACGAGGAGAACGGAATCATGGGCATCCAGATGCCGCACGGCGACGGATACTATATCGATACTGAGAGCTACTACTATGAGATCCTGAAGATGGACAGTGACGAGCCGGCCGAGGACGGTGAGCTTGGACGGATCGTAATCACGGACCTTTACAATTACGCCATGCCGCTGATCCGCTATGAGAATGGGGACCTGGCGGCGGGAGAGCACAAGCGCAGCCACGGCCGTTACCGTTTTATGCTGACTGAACTCTACGGCAGGCGGAGTGATCTCATTTACGATACCAAGGGAAGGATCGTATCTCCCTTCGTGCTTTACAACGGCCTGGCCATGCTGGATGATCTGAAGCAGTACCGCTTTATCCAGGAGGATGTGAAGCGCTACACCCTGGAGCTGAACGGCGAGCCGGACAAGCTGGACACGGAGGAGATGAAGGCACTGGTACGGCGCTACTTTGGTGAGGATGCGGAGATCGACGTTCAGTTCGTCGGCGATATTCCGGTCCTTAATTCCGGCAAAATGAAGAACATTGTGAACCGATGCCCGGTTTACCAGCCCTGATACATGTACCTGTAACGGCGGACGGAAGCAAGAGACCCTGTCCGCCTTTATCCATGCACTCATTAGGAGAATAACTTGAAGCTGCCTGAGAATTCAAAGGGAATCCTGGGAAATACCGCCTACACGATTGGCGGTGCCCTGCTCATGAACGGTGTCCTCCAGGCCGTGGTCTACCCTCGCCTCAACCACGTCATGGGCGCGGAGGCCCTCGGGAACCTGCTTTACATCATGGGCCTGGTCGCCATCCTCTGCCCCTCCATCGGGCAGTCCCTCAATACCGGGCGA
>CACXEL010000006.1 GCA_902766655.1 uncultured Lachnospiraceae bacterium
CAGGTGACTGTCATGGGCTGAACGGCCCATTTTTGCCGTCTTTTTTGCGGGAAAAGGGGGGATTTTGCAGGCCGGGTCCGCGCCCGACCGACATCGCTGCGCCGCGAGGAAAATCGACTTGGAGGCCGGGGCTGCACCCGACCGCCATGGCCGCGCTGCGAGAAGGATCGACCTGCAGGCCGGGTCTGCGCCCGACCGGCATCACAGCGCTGCGAGAAGGATCGACCTGCTGCCGGGTCTGCGCCGACCGCACAACTTCGACGCGAAGGGGGAAAATGCAGCCCCCACTCACATCCCTTTCGGCAGCTGAATGGTCAGCAGGAACCCCGGCGCGGCCTCGATCCGCATGGCGCCGCCCGCGCTCTCCACCAGGGTGCGAAGGGAGCGGAGCCCTCCGGCCTCACGGACCGGCCCACGGGGCGCCTCCCCGTCGGTTTTCAGCCGGTAGGTGACCACGGTATCACTCTCGCGGATTTCCGCGGAGAGGGAGACACCGCCGGCGTGCTTGACTGTGTTGGTCGCGCACTCTCCGATCGCGGCAGCCAGCACCCTGCGGAAGGGGTCAGCGGACGGAATAGGTCCGGAAATGCAGACATCCACCCCGATCGCCGCCGCTGTCTCCACGGCGTCGGTGAGGGGATCGCCGGCGGAATCGTCCGCCTCGTACTCCCGGAGCAGGTAGGTGTTGGTATTTTTCAGCGCCTGGAGCAAGGTCTCCTCGTCGATGGAGGCGGGATTGCGGAGGTAGTGGCGGCTCTCGAGGAGCACGTTGCCCACCTCGCTGTGGACCGTCATCCGGGCGGTCAGGAGTTCCTGGGCGATGACGATCCGGCCCGCCTGTTTGTTGTAGAGGTCCAGGCGCATGTGGAGGTCGCGGAGCTTTTCATTTCTCTCAGCCAGGTCCCGGGCGATGGCGGCCTGCTGTGAGATGTCCGAGGCGGTCAGGCGGAGAAATGGCGCGCCGTCCACGGTCAGCTCCCGGCTGTCCAGCTGCCAGGTGGCGGATCCGTCCGGGAGCGTCAGCTGCGTTCCGTCCCCGGCGGTCGCCGCTGCCCTGCGGAAGGCGGTCAGGTCGGTGAGATTTTTCCCGAGCAGGGCGCGGGAGAGGGCGTTCATGGCCAGATTTCCGAAAACGACGGTGCCGTCCGGCTTTCCGAAGGCGATGCCCACGGGCAGGAGGTCCATCGTCTCCTTGACGCTGGCGAAGGTGGGGTGATTCCTGCGATAGCGGAGGAGGTCCCGGAGCGAGACCAGAAGGAGCCCGGCCGTGAGGACCTCGTAGAGGACCATGGCGGTGACCGGCAGCGAGACGGCCGCAGCGAGCACGGCCGGCAGAGGCAGGTCCCGCACCACCGGCGTTACGGAAATGCCGATATCCCACATCGGGATCCAGAAGCAGACACCGGTTAAAAGCAGGTGCAGGAGCAGGCAGAGGAGGACCCTGCGGCGGCGCCTGTCGTGGCAGGCGGCAAAAAACAGGGCCATCTGCGCGGTCAGGAGCAGGTAGAGGATGCCCAGAAGGGGCTGGCGGACCGGGGAAAACAGGGCTTCGTGGATCGTCATGCGGTCACCTCCGTCTGGGGTGCGGAGAACTCCGGAGAAAGAATGGTTTCATGGATCGTCATGCGGTCACCTCCGTATCAGCTGCAGGTATATCCAGGTAGAGGATACCATCGCTCTCCATGGCCTTCACCGGCAGCGCGAGCCCGTCCGTCTCCGGCCGGACATCCGTCTGGACCGTCAGGCGCAGGCCCTTCGGGCTGCCGAAGACCATGAGGGAGGGGGCATTTCCGAGAAGCTGCTCCGCGATTCTCTCGAAGGCGTCGTAGAGGGAGATGATCCGGCCGGCGGGCAGCAGGTCCTCCCCGGAGACGAGGGCCGTCGTCTGCAGCCCCGCCAGCGTCAGGTAGCCGGCGGACTCCTGCAGGGCCAGCAGAAGTTCGCGCAGGCTCAGGCGGTCCGTCTCCGAAGCGAGAAGGAGGAGGTTGGTCTTCCTTTTCACATAGGCGTTGAGAATGCAGACCCGGGCAATCACGTCACGGAATTCATTCGTGCCCGGCGCGGCGCCATCCAGCATCCGGCCGATTTGCTGCTGGACGGGATAGAGCTCCTGGGCGATTTCGTGGTAAATGCGGTGGCGGGACTGGAGGTAGGCGTCCTTCTCCTTCTGCTCGGTCTCCGCGAGAATGAGGTCATTTTCCTCCTCGAGGAGCTCGTTGGCCTCCCGGAGCTTGTGCTGGGCCAGGCGGATCCCGCTCTCGTCCTCCGTCCAGAAGGCGTGGCCTGCCCGGACGTCGCGGCCGTAGAGGATCCGGTCGTCCGGGAGCTCGACGGGGGCGTCCAGAGCGGCCTTGAGATCGGTCGGCGCCGCGGGCAAAGGGGTCTCCGTGCGGTAGACGGGTTCCAGGTCTCGGTCTGTAACGAGGACGGGTATGCCGAGGGCGCGGAAGAAGCCCGTGTAATTGTCGTTGTGGGGAATCAGGCGGTGCCGGATGCAGACCTCGAAAATGCCCAGCAGGCCGAAAATGTGGGTCTCCGGCACGTTGAAGGGGTGGCGGAGCGAATAGCGGTCCATGAAGAGGAGGGTGATGAGGACCATGCCGAGCCAGGTGGCGATGACGATCAGCAGATCCCGGAGGGCATTTTTCGGCAGGTGGCCGGCCTCGCGGAGCAGGAGAATGAGGCCGGAGACGCCGGCGAGGGCCATCCACACGTACAGAATATATAAGACAGGGCCGTAGGTGTAGGTGCCGGTGTCCAGGGCAAAGTCCGTGAGGGCTATCTTTGGGACGTAGACCAGGGAATGCAGGTCATTTGTCATGACGGTGAGGGCCAGGAGGGAGGCCGGGATCAGGAGCAGCGCTTCCGGACTGCGAGCAGCGGCCTCGGAGCCTCGGCGGATCCGGATACAGGTCATGAGAAAGAGGGCCGGGATCAGCATCTGGCCGATCCAGTAGGCGTAGACGGCATACCGCATCACCACCGGCTCCACCGCGAAGCGGTACTTGAAAATGCGGACCAGCAGGTACGCCAGCATCAGAAGCGCTGCCGCCAGAACGCTGGTCATGGCGGGGGAAGGCAGGAGCCGGACCCGGACGGAGTGGATCCAGAAGAGGAGGAGGCCGGTCAGGATCAGGTAGTTGAGGCTGGTCATGAGGCTGCCCACCAGGGCGGGCTCCAGCGTCTTGCTGAGGACGTTGGCGGCGCCGGCCAGGAGCAGGCAGAGGATGAAGAGGCAGGTATGGCGGGTTTCTCTTTGTAAATACACGGGGAGGCCTCCTTTTGCGGGGGTGGGGATATAGGAATATTCTACCACATTGGGACTGAGGGACGAAAGCTGAGACTGAGGACCTTTTTGAGACTGAGGGACGGTCCTTTTTTCTCAAAATCTCCGATTTTTGGGAAAAAGGTCCGTCCCTCCGTCTCAAACTGGGAAAAAGGTCCG
>CACXEL010000007.1 GCA_902766655.1 uncultured Lachnospiraceae bacterium
GCTTCCCGGAGCTGGAGGGCGCGCTCCGTGCCCTGGCCCGGCCGGGAGACATCATCCTCACCGTTGGCGCTGGCGACGTGTACAAGGTCGGCGAGCACCTGGTGGCCGAGAACTGAAGCCAAAACGGCAGCCGGGCTCCCCTGCGGCTTTCGGGGTCCCCGGATTCGGGCCGCGGCGGCGTGATTTCGTCCGTATGATCATGAAAACTCCGGAAATACACGGTGTATTTCCGGAGTTTTTTCTGTGCTTATTCGGGCGGAACAGGGTCTCGCGAAGCCCATGGACTGTCTCTTCCGCGTCCCCTGTCCGCGGGGCTCGGCCGCTTCTCCCGCTTTGCTCAGCGCACGGTGACGGAGGTGATGTGGGGATTGGCTCCGTTGTACCAGTACAGGAAGCCCTCCAGGTCCACAACGTCGCCCACGTTCAGCGCCTCCACGG
Organism: uncultured Lachnospiraceae bacterium; assembly: GCA_902766655.1. Classification (GTDB taxonomy): domain Bacteria; phylum Bacillota; class Clostridia; order Lachnospirales; family Lachnospiraceae; genus Chordicoccus. The sequence goes on from CACXEL010000007.1 coordinate 439, forward strand.
CTTTGTAGACCGCCGTATCCTTGCCGCAGAGATAGAACTCCACGCAGAACTCATAGGTCTTGCCGTCCTTGGAGACCTTGAAGTACAGGTCGTCGGTCTTGCCGTCCGGATCCTTGTAGGCAAAGGCGGCGCCGCTGGCGTCATAGGGCTCAACCGTCATTCCCTTGAAGGAAACCTTCTGGTTCTGGAACTCCACCAGCTCGTCCTTGTCCAGCAGGCTCGTGACGTTCACCGGGCGGAAGATGTAGCTGCCCAGCACGAACTCAAAGCTGGCGTCAACGATCTCCACCTCGCCGGACCATTCAGACTTGTAGCCGGTCACGCGGATCTTCTGGCCGGGGACCAGCAGGGCCGCGTCCTCCTCGGAGCAGGCCATGTTGTAAATGAAGTAGCCGCCGTCGGCATCCTGGGCATAAACGGTCACCGCGTCGTTCCACCAGCTCTGGTGCCCCTGCACATAGGCCTCGATGACGACCGGGCTGTCCAGCTCTGCGGCGGCAAATTCCGCGTAGCTCATCACGCCCTCGCCCTTGGCCAGGTAATCCTCATTGCTGGCGCGGATGAAGGAAACATTGCCGTAATCCTCCACTTCCATGTCCAGCTTGCTGCCGCTCCAGCTGCCCTTGTCGTTCTTCTCATTCTCGCTGGTCAGAACGATCTGGCCGTTTTCCTCGGTGTAGGTGCCGCTGAGGCTCTTGTTCAGATCCTCGGTGTCCATCTCGGCGATGGCCTCGCTGATCAGGTCGTCCACACTCTGGCCGGTGATGCTCTCCAGCTGCTCGGCGGTGATGCCGTTCTCTTCCATGTAAGCTTCCAGATAGGCCCGCATGCCCCGCTTCATGCCGGGGATCATGGACTCGCCGTCCAGGGAGAGGGTGAAGGTTCCGTCGGAACGGATGTCCAGGATCAGATCGACCTGGAGGCCGGAGAAATACTGGCCCATCTCATCGCTCTCCTCGCCCAGGACCTCCATCAGGTCCACGGTAGAGATCCAGGTGCCCACGACCGTGCCGCGGGTCAGCAGCACTTCGCCGAAGTCCGGGATCGTAAAGACCAGGGTGTCGCCGGTGTAGAGGCCCACGGTCTCGTTGGGGCCCTTGTCCCAGATCACCTTGCCGCCGGACTCCTCATAGACGCCATTCACCGTCTGGTTGCCTTTGCTCAGGTCCATATCCTGGATCGCATCTTCGATCACCTTGTCCAGGCTCTCGCCGTAGGATTCCTCCAGCTGGGCCACGGTAATCCCGTTCTGAACGCACAGGTCCTCCACATAGGCATACAGGGACTCCCTGAGCGGAGGGATCACCAGGGCGGTATCCAGACTGATGGTGTAGGTCCCGTCCTCCCGCATTTCCATGACGACCGCCATCGGAAGGCTGGTCAGGAAGGGCGCCAGATCCCCGTCCGCTTCCGCGACAAAGTCCACAAGATCCACGGTGCCGACCCACAGTCCCGCGATATCCTGGGGCTCGCCGCTTCTCTCCGCGGGCCCGGCCGCTTCGTCCACCTTGGTGAAGGTCATGGTCATGTCGTTCTCGATGAGCACCAGCACGCCGTCCTCGAAGGTGTAGGTCACGGGGATGCCGTCATCCGCCATGAAATTTTTTTCATTCCAGGTCAACGCAAGGTCTTCTCCGTCCATGACAAGGACTGCTGTGCCGTCCGCGTTCACGATCAGCGAGGCCTCCAGCATGGCGGTCTTGATCAGCTCCGAGTAATCCTCGCCGTCCATGATAAGGCCGGTCAGCTCATAGGTTCCGACCCGATCCTGGGGCGTGTCCGCCAGGGCCTTGCCGCTCCAGCCGCCCGCGAGACTCAGGCTCAGGAACAGGGCCAGGACCAGGATGCAAGACAATAGCTTTTTCATGAAAGTACTCCTCTCTCTGTCATTTTTTTGTTTTTTGCTTCTGATCCCAGTATAAGTCGCAGCCCTTCATTTGTCAACGAATTTGCCCTCCCTTCCCCCCTGCTCGCGGTCCTGTTTCCCGCTCGGAAAAGGCGATGTTGATTTTACATTCTTGTAACACAAATTTGGTTACTTCCGAAACATCTTTTCTCTACTATAATGCTTGCAAGCAGAGTATTCATCTTTTTCATTTTGTCCTCATTTCATAGGAA
>CACXEL010000008.1 GCA_902766655.1 uncultured Lachnospiraceae bacterium
AAAGGACCTTCTCGACGCTGTCCTGGATATCCTCGACGGTGATCCTGTCGTCCACGATCTTGCTCTCGAAGTCCGCCGTCACGTGGAGGGCAATCAGGTCGATAACACTGGGATGATACTGCTTGTTAAGGGCGTCGAAAGCCTTGGTGATGGCATCAGAGATCTTGCCGATATGAAAGTCAACTATTTTTCCGTCACGTTTGACGACTTGATACATAGATATGAATCCCCCTTTTTTCGCATAGCGATCATATGTGAAGGACGCCGCAGCGCAAAGTCCGAAGACCCCCTCATCGCCCGGCGAGCAAAGACAATATTATCATCGTGAAAGTGATTCGTCAATATCTGTGGTATAAATATTTGAATATCTACTACATCTTGTGGTTTTATGAAAACAGGCCACTTCCGAATATTCGTAAAGCTCATTTCCGGGCGGCGGTCCGAGGCGTCCAATCTTCGAAAAATACAGACAGAAAGCGCCCTCCCGCAATCCTTTTTTTCGGACGCCGTGCCTTAGCCGCCTGCTGCCGGCCCTTCTGAGGAGACCAGATTTGGTATCCGGAAATTTACCGACAGAGTGCCCGATGGCTTCCGGAGCTGACCCGACAGACTGCACGGATGACCGCCGGAGATCCCGCGTCAGGCTGCGTGGAAGCGGAGCCGTCATTCCCTGAGAGACCGGTAAATGGCCTCCGATCTCTCCCGGAGCTGCTTCTCAGCCAGGAACCAGCCGAAGTAAGCGAAGGTGGGAACGCATTTCTCAAGCACGAAGGCGCAGTAGCCGTCCTCCGGAAAACCGCCGGACGCAAGAAGGGTCAGGGCCTGCTCCAGCCAGCCATTGATCTCCTCCTCCGCTTCCTCCATGCCTTTCATCCTGTCCAGAACGTCAGCTATGTTCAGGCAGGTGATGGCCTGCTCCAGGGCCCCGCCGGGGACCTGGCCCATGGCCGTCATGGCCTTGTCGAACCAGGCAAAGGCCTCTTCGTAACGGCCAAGCGCCGCATACGTAAGCCCCATATTGTTGTAAAGGCCGCCGAGGAGACCCTGATCGGTCCTGTCGTCGGCTTCGTAGGCCTCCCTTGCCTTCATGAAAAGAGCCAGAGACCGCTCGTTGTCGCCGAAAGCATTATAGACGGTGGCGGCGTTCACATAGGTCGTTCCCGCACTCACAGTACCGTGAAAATCCAGTACGTCCAGAAGGGCGACCGCAGCCTCCGCGTTCTCGAAAGCCTTGTCCTTCTCGCCCGTTTTCCTGTAATGACCGGCAAGCTCGTTCCGAAGCATGAGTTCGCCGCGGCCGTCACGGCCCAGCCTGGCCTCTTCCAGCCAGTAGAGCAGGTGCCGTTCTGCGCCCCTGTAATCCCTCCGCGCCATATATTCGTCCATCTTTTCAATGATCCGCCTCTGCGGCACCGCCTTTACGGCCGGTTCCGCACCGTATGGTTCATCACATAGCAGGCATCGAGGCTCTGCATAGTCCTCCGGACCGATCTCTCTCTTCTCTTCCATGCAATCCTCCCGTTCCCGGAAATGAACACAATCCGCCATACCCGGCAATACAGCCAGACCTTACCGCACAAAGCTGCGCGGCATCCCTCCCAGGAAAGGATACCGCGCAGAAAACCGTATGTCAATATATATTACTATATGTATTACGTGTCGTATAATTATAACCAAAAAGAGTATTGTATTACCAGCTCACTTACTGTTGCAATACTTTTCGTACTTTTCTTTTGCGAGCCGTGCGCCCTCGGCGAAGAGCTCTCTGGCGTTGTCCGGGAAAGTCCTGGTCAAGGACGTGTACCGGACTTCACCGTTAAGGAAGTCCTCATAGGGAATGGACGGCTCCTTGGAATCCAGCTGGAATTTGGGCTCCGCCTCAGGATTGAAGCGGTACAGGAACCAGTAGCCGGCGTCGACAGCCTTCTTCATCTCGTCCTGGACTCTGTCCGTACCGCAGCGCAGGCCATGCTCCTGGCAGGGAGCATACGCGATGATGACACTGGGGCCCTTATATGCCTGCGCTTCCTTGACGGCCTTGATCAGCTGAGCGTTGTCCGCCCCCATGGCCACCTGGGCCACGTAGACCCGTCCGTAGGTCATGAGCATGCTGCCCAGGTCCTTCTTGGGCTGCTTCTTCCCGGAGGCCGCGAACTGGGCCACGGCGCCGACAGGGGTGGCCTTGGATGACTGGCCGCCGGTGTTGGAGTAGACTTCCGTGTCCACGATCAGGACGTTGACATCCTCCCCGCTGGCCACGACGTGATCGAGGCCGCCGAAGCCGATATCATAGGCCCATCCGTCACCGCCGTACATCCAGAAGGTCTTTTTGGAGAGCTGGTCCTTGTAGCGGAGGATCCTGCGCGCCCCTTCATCATCCATCTTCTCAAGCGCTGCGATCAGGGCTTCAGAGGCGGGCGCTGAGGCGTCAAAATCGTCGTAGGTCTCAAGCCACCTGTCGATGACTGCCTTGATTTCCTCATCCCCACAGACAGCCCTGTAAGACTCCACGCGGGCCTTCTGGGCGGCGCGCTGCTGGCTCACGGAGAGGACCATGCCAAGGCTGAACTCGGCGTTGTTCTCGAAGAGGGAGTTGGACCAGGCAGGTCCGTGTCCCTTCTGGTTGACTGTATAGGGGATACCTGGCATGGCGGATCCCCAGGCTTGAGAGCAGCCGGTGGCGTTGGCCCAGAAGACCCGGTCTCCGAAGAGCTGGGTCAGGAGCTTGGCGTAAGGCGTCTCCCCACAGCCCGCGCAGGCTGCCGAGAACTCGACCAGGGGCCTCCTGAACTGGCTTCCCTTGACAGAGTAGGGATCGAAGAAATCAGGCTTCTCCGGAAGATTCAGGGCATATTCCCAGGCTGCGGACGTATCCGCCGCCTCAGCGGCAGGTACCATCGCAAGGGCCTTCTCTTTGGCCGGGCAAACGTTGGCACAGCTGCCGCAGCCGGTGCAGTCAAGCTCGCTGACCTGCATGGTGAAATACATCCCCTTGACCTGCTTTCCCTTGGCCTCGGCTGCCTTCATGCCCTCGGGCATGGCTTTCATTTCCTCCTCCGTCATGAGGTAGGGTCTCACGACGGCGTGGGGACAGACGTAGCTGCAGCGGTTGCACTGGATGCAGGTGTCCGGATTCCAGACCGGTACGCGGGTCGCGATGCCGCGCTTTTCGTAGGCGGTCAGGCCCATGTCCATGACGCCGTCCTTGTACTTCATGAGGGCGCTGATGGGCAGGTCGTCGCCCTTCTGATTGTTGAGGGGCTCCAGGATCTCCGTGACGACGGCAGGCACGTTCCTCGGCGCTGCCGGCGGGTCGATGGCTTCCTTCCAGCTCTCGGGGACCTCCTCGCGCTTCGATGCCGAGAGGCCGGCGTCGATGGCGGCAAGATTTCGTCTGACGACGTCCTCGCCCTTGGCGAAATAGGTCTTCTCGGCGGCAGCCTTCATGTAGCCGACGGCCTCCTCCACCGGAATGACCGGCATAAGGCTGAAGAAAGCGGCCTGGAGGACCATGTTGAAATGACCGCCGAGCCCCAGCTCCCGGGCGATGCGGCCGGCATCGATGGTGTAGAGCTTGATTTCCTTGCGCGCAATCTCACGCCGGGCGGCGGCGGGCAGGTGCTTCTCCAGCTCCGCGCCGGTCCAGGGACAGTTGATGAGCAGCGTGCCCCCCTGCTTGACCTCCGAGGCGATATCGTACTTCTCGATGTAAGTCGGGTTGTGGCAGGCGATGAAGTCGGCGGACTTGACGTAGTAGGAGGACCTGATCGGCCTGTCACCGAAGCGGAGGTGGCTCTTGGTCACGCCGAAGGACTTCTTTGCGTCGTATTCGAAGTAAGCCTGGGCGAATTTTGGTGTATGGGAGTTGATGATCTCAACGGTGTTCTTGTTGGCGCCGACGGTTCCGTCCGAGCCGAGGCCCCAGAACTTACAGCTGACCATGCCCTCTTCCGCCAGGTCAAGCTTTTCATTTTCCGGGAGGGAGAGACCGGTCACGTCGTCGGTGATACCGATGGTGAAGCTGTTCTTAGGCTCCGCCTCCTTGAGGTTCGCGTACACAGCGGCGATCTGGGAAGGCGTCGTGTCCTTGGAGGAAAGGCCGTAGCGGCCGCCCACCACGACGAGGTCCGCGCGGCCTCTGAGTGCCGTGCAGACATCCTGGTAGAGGGGCTCGCCTGCGCTGCCCATCTCCTTGGTCCTGTCGAGGACAGCGATGGCCTTGCAGGTCCCGGGAATCGCGCTGACGAAACGGCTGATGTCGAAGGGCCTGTAGAGGTGGACCTGGAGGAAGCCGACCTTCTCGCCCCTGGCGTTCAGGTAATCGACGGTCTCCTCGATGCAGCCGGCCACGGAGCCCATGGCCACGATGACCCGCTCCGCGTCAGGAGCGCCATAATAATTGAAGATGTGGTAGTCTCGGCCGGTGACCTCGTTGATCCGGGCCATATAGCTCTCGACGATGTCCGGAAGCGCGCTGTAATCGGCGTTGCTGGCCTCGCGGATCTGGAAGAAAATGTCCGGGTTCTGGACAGTGGCGCGGATCATGGGGTGCTCGGGATTCAGCGCCTGGGCACGGAATTCGTCCAGGGCCTCCATGTCCAGCATACCTCTCAGATCCTCGTAATCCATCTGCTCTACCTTGTCGATCTCGTGGGAGGTCCGGAAGCCGTCGAAGAAGTGGATGAAGGGCACCCGTCCCTTGATGGCGGAAAGATGGGCGACGCCTGCCCGGTCCATGACCTCCTGGACGCTGCCGCTCGAGAGCAGGGCGAAGCCGGTCTGGCGGCAGTTCATGACGTCAGAGTGGTCGCCGAAGATGGAGAGGGCATGCCCGCCGACCGTCCGGCTCGCGACGTGGAGAACGCCCGGAAGGCGCTCGCCGGCAATCCTGTGCATGGTGGGAATCATGAGCATAAGGCCCTGGGAAGACGTAAAGCTGGTGGCCAGGGCGCCGGTCTGCAGGGCGCCGTGGACGGCCGCGATGGCGCCGGACTCGGCCTGCATTTCCACCAGGCGGACCTGCTGGCCGAAGAGGTTCTTCTTCCCCTTGGCGGACCAGACGTCCGTCTTGCCGGCCATGGGCGATGACGGCGTGATGGGATAGATGGCCGCGATTTCCGTGAAGGCGTAGGCAATGTAGGCTGCAGCCTCATTGCCGTCCACCGTCACGAACTTCTTTTCTTTTATGGACATTTCTTGCCTCCTTGTTATACAGGCGGCCCTTGGGAGGGGCCGCCTGCTCATCATTCATGTCTGGATCAGGCCGTCTCAATGCTGGCTGCCTTCTCAAGGCCCAGCTTCTTGACAGCTTCCTCGCGCATCTTGTACTTCTGGATCTTGCCGGCGTCATTCATCGGGAAGCCGTCGACGAAATCGATGTACTTGGGCACCTTGTGCTTGGCCATGTGTTCGAGGACGAAGGTCTTCATTTCCTCCACAGTCATGGTCTCGCCTTTCTTCAGGATAATGCAGGCCATGATTTCCTCTCCCATCGCCTGGTCCGGCACGCCGATGACCTGGACGTCGGAGACCTTGGGATGGGTGTAAATGAACTCCTCGATCTCCTTGGGATAAATGTTCTCACCGCCGCGGATGATCATATCCTTAAGGCGGCCGGTGATCCTGTAGTTGCCCTCCGGGGTCCGGCAGGCCAGGTCACCTGTATGGAGCCAGCCGTCTTTGTCGATGGCGGAGGCTGTCGCCTTGGGCATCTTGTAATACCCCTTCATGATATTGTATCCGCGGGCAACGAACTCG
>CACXEL010000009.1 GCA_902766655.1 uncultured Lachnospiraceae bacterium
AAAACGGAAGGTTTTTGAGAAAAAAGGTCCGTCCCTCCATCATAAAAAGACACCCTCTGCGGATGAACGCAGAGGGTGTTTGTATTTTTATGGAAGGTTCAATCAGGAGCGGACGCTGACGCCGCGGCTCTGGTCGCCCTTGGGGTTGACGCCGAAGTTGTAGTCATTGCCGGGCAGGATTGCATTCAGGATGATGCCGGCGACGGAGGCGATGGCCAGGGCGGTCAGGGTGATGGAGGTGGCGCCGATCGTGAAGGTCAGGCCGTCGGAGAAGCCCAGGCCGCAGACCAGGATGACGGCCGCAATGATGAGGTTGCGGCTCTTGGTCAGGTCGACCCTGTTCTCGACGATGTTGCGGATACCGATCGCGGAGATCATACCGTAGAGGATGAAGCTGACGCCGCCGACGATGGCTGCCGGCAGGGAGGAGATGATGGCCGCGAACTTGGGTACGAAGGAGAGGACGATGGCGTAGACGGCGGCAAGGCGGATGACCCTGGGGTCGAAGACCTTGGAGAGCTCGAGAACGCCGGTGTTCTCGCCGTAGGTGGTGTTGGCCGGGCCGCCGAAGGCGCCGGAGAGGGAGGTGGCCAGACCGTCGCCGACCAGCGTGCGGTGGAGGCCAGGATCCTCAAGGAAGTTACTGCCGACGGTGGCGGAGATGGCGGACATGTCGCCGATGTGCTCCATCATGGTGGCGATGGCGATGGGGGCCATGACCAGGATGGCGGTCAGGTCGAACTTGCAGAGGATGAAGTCCGGAAGGCCGATCCAGCTGGCGCTGGCGACGGAAGTAAAGTCAAGGATGGGAGCGCCGCCGGGATTGGTCATGCCGGCTGCCTGCATGATGAGGGCCGCCGCGTAGGAAATGATGACACCCAGGAGGATCGGAATGATCTTCAGCATGCCCTTGCCCCAGATATTGAAGACAACGATGACAGACAGGGCGATGAGGGCCAGGAACCAGTTGGTCTGGGCATTGCCGATCGCGGAGCCGGCCAGGGAAAGACCGATGCAGATGATGATGGGGCCGGTGACGACAGGCGGCAGGAAGCGCATGACGCGGTGCACGCCGACCAGACGGATGACGACGGCCAGTACCAGGTAGAGGAGTCCGGCCACGACGATGCCGCCGCAGGCGTAGGGGAGCTTCTCACCCATGGTCATGTTCGCATAGATGCCGGTGTTAAGGTTGGCCACCGTAGCGAAGCCGCCCAGGAAGGCGAAGGAAGACCCAAGAAATGCCGGTACCTTGCCCTTGGCCATGACGTGGAAGAACAGTGTGCCGACACCTGCGAAAAACAATGTGACCTGAATGGAGAGACCTTCTCCTTTAAAATAGTTGTTGACCAGGATCGGGACCAGGATGGTGGCGCCGAACATGGCGAACATGTGCTGGAGACCCAGCAGCATCATCTTCGGGTAGCCCAGGGACCGGGCGTCGTAGATGGCCCCTTCTCTCATGACAGTTGCTTCCTTTGTGCTCATTCATTACCTCCTATGTAGTACTGTCGGGCGGCGGCTTTTCGCTGCCGCAGTTGCCCCTCATGGGTGCGGAACCTGAAAAAACGGCCCGGTCTGCTGGCTTCCGATATGGGGATGGGCGGCAAAAGAGCGTTTTTGACAGGTCTCCGGACCCTGTCAAATAAGATAACACCAGAAAACTCGAAAGTACAGAGGGGAATGCAGTTTTTTCTTGAAAAATAGTCGGATTTGGTGTAAAATATACGAAATATAAGATTTATCCATTTTCCTTTCCACATTTTTCCCAGTTTACAGTCTTCATACTGCCTTGGCACTGCCTGTAAAGAGCGGCGGTCTGTTTGGCGTACAGTCATTTCAAAAGAAGGTCGAGTCGGTGACTGCGCGAAGAGACGGACGTTGGGCGGTGCGGTTTTGTTGCGGGACGCGAGCTTTTGCGTCCTTATTAAGGCGTGTTTTCATTTCCCGAAAAGAAAGGAAAGGAATGTTCAGCAGAGTATATTCAGCAGCAATTATCGGCATAGAGGCGGTGCCCGTCCAGGTGGAGACGGACGTGTCCGACGGGCTGCCCCAGTTCACCATGGTCGGCTATGTCACCGCCCAGGTCCGGGAGGCGGAGGACCGGGTCAAGACCTCCCTGAAAAATGCAGGCATCTCCATGCACCCCAGGCGGGTGACCATCAATATTTCGCCGGCTGACATTATCAAGACCGGGTCCCGCTTCGACCTGCCCATCGCCATAGGCGTCCTGGCCGCCGACGGAAAGGTGCCGGAGGAAGCGTTGGAGGGTCTCATGGCGGTCGGCGAACTGTCTCTTAGCGGCGGCGTCAACTCCGTGACGGGCGTTCTGCCAATCGCGGTGCAGGCGCGGCAGATGGGCATCCGGGCCCTGATTGTGCCCGAGGCCAACCTCCGGGAGGCCAGGGTCGTGGCGGGGCTCAATGTGATCGGAATCAGGTCCCTGGAGGAGCTGATCGATTATCTCCGGCACGGGGTGGTGCCCGAGGACGACGCGGAGACGGTGGATACGGCCCTCAACGAATACGATGTGGATTTCTGCGATATACGGGGACAGGCGGCCGTCAAGCGGGCGGCTGTGGTGGCGGCGGCCGGCTTCCACAACCTGCTCCTCATCGGTCCGCCCGGTTCCGGCAAGACCATGCTGGCCAGGCGGATGCCCACCATCATGCCGCCGCTCACCTTGGAGGAGAGTCTGGAGATTTCGCAGATTTACTCCATAGCGGGCCTTCTTAAGCCTGAGAAGCCATTTATGGGAACGAGGCCTTTCCGGGCGCCCCACCACACCATGTCCGCCCAGGCTCTGGCGGGAGGAGGGCGGATCCCGGCGCCGGGTGAGCTGACCCTGGCCCACAGGGGCATCCTATTCCTCGATGAGATCGCGGAGTTCGGGCGGTCCAGCATAGAGATTCTACGGCAGCCGCTGGAGGACCGGGAGATCGTGATTTCGAGGACGGCCGGGAGCTTTCGGTTTCCGGCCAGCTTTCTCCTGCTTGCGGCCATGAACCCCTGCCCCTGCGGCTACTATCCGGATATGAACCGGTGCCACTGTACGCCGAGACAGATATCCATGTACATGAACAAGATCTCCCAGCCACTCCTCGACAGGATCGACCTGTGCGTGGAGTGTCCTTCGATGACCTTTGAGGAGCTGACCGGAGAAGGAGAGAGGGGAGAGCCATCCTCTGTGCTCAGAGAACAGGTGATGCGGGTGCATGAGATCCAGAAGGCGCGGTTCGCTGGGACGGGGCTGCATTTTAATTCGGAGCTGCCGGCCGGCCGCCTGGAGGAGTTCTGTCCCATGACCGATGGGGCGGCGGCGCTCATGGAGAAGGCTTTCCGGAAGATGCAGCTGTCCGCCAGAGGCTACCACCGGATCATCAAGGTCGCGCGGACCATCGCCGACCTGGCCGGGGAGAGCGTGATCGACGTGCCTTCCGTCAGCGAAGCCATCTGTTACCGGTCCATCGACCGCAAATACTGGAGGATGTGAGGATGGAGGAGAAGAGAAGAGAGGGCCATGAGCCGGCCCAGGAGGAGAAAGAGGCCGGCAGCGCGGCGGATGTGGCCGAGCAGCTCGTTCTGCCGGGAATCTTCCCTGCTGAGGGAGGAAAAAAGAGGAAAGGACGAAAAGAAAGGGCAGAGAGAGGCAGCGGCCTGTACGCGGGAACCATTAATTATATAGGAAGAAACACCCCGGGTTATCCTGCCAGGTTCGAAGGCCTGACGGGGATGCCGGAAGGACTGTATTGCCTGGGCAGCCTGCCGGAGGAGGACGAGCCGACGGTGGGAATCGTGGGGGCACGGCTGTGCTCCCATTACGGCCACCGGGTGGCATATGAATTCGGAAAATATCTGGCGGAGAGGGGCATCCAGGTCATCAGCGGTCTGGCCCTGGGCATCGACGGATACGCCCAGGAGGGTGCGCTGGCGGGCGGGGGCAGGACCTTCGCCGTGATGGGCTGCGGGGTCGACGTCTGTTATCCCAGGTCCAACAAGGCTCTGTATGAGAAGATCGCAGTGCGGGGCGGCATCATTTCCGAGGAGGAGCCGGGGACGCCGCCCCTGGCCTACAATTTCCCGAAGAGGAACCGGATCATCAGCGCTCTGTCCGATCTGGTCGTGGTCGTGGAGGCCAGGGAGAAGTCCGGCAGCCTCATCACGGTGGATTTTGCCCTGGAGCAGGGGAGGAGCGTGCTTGCCGTGCCCGGGCGGGTGGGAGACGCCCTGTCCGACGGGTGTAATTTCCTGATCGCCCAGGGGGCCGGCATAGCCTGGTCCGCCGAGGCAGTGCTGGAGGAAATAAGGACCGTGGTCAGCCAGTCCGACAGCGCCAGGCAACGGCGGGCGGAGCAGGCGCGCCTTCTGAAGGAAGCGGCAGCCAGGGCCAGGGAGACGACGCCGGCTTCGGGCGGCGGGAAGCATGCGCGGGCCGAGAAGGATCCGATGCTGTCCAGGCAGGGGAAGCGGGCTTTTGCCGTCATTTCCGGGGACCCGGCCGGGATCGATGAGATCGCAGCCAGGGCCGGCATGACGGCCGGGGAGGTCATGACTGCCATGGTGGAGCTGCAGATGCTGGAGTATGTCGAGGAGGTCGGACACCAGCGTTATGTGGAGAAGAACGGGTGATGACAGGGGTGCCGGCAAAATCTTCTTGCGTCCGGCCGGAAATTGCTGTATAGTTTTTTGACGTCAGGCTAAGCGATGCGGGGGAGGCTCTGCCGTCTCCGCACCGGCCGCGAAAAGAATGGCGGGGAGAGACAGAGGTATTCTCTGCCTGCTGTTTTGCGGAAAAGAAAGATATCAGGCTGTTGACGCGCCCTCCGGACTGTATGGCCGGCGGGCAGATGGAGGATCTGAATGGCTAAAAATCTTGTCATCGTCGAGTCGCCCGCGAAGGTGAAGACTATCAAAAAGTTTCTGGGGTCCAACTATACAGTTGAGGCCTCCATGGGGCATGTCCGCGACCTGCCCAAGAGCCAGATGGGCATCGACATTGAGGATGATTACGAACCGAAATACATCACGATCCGAGGAAAGGGTGAGCTGCTGGCCAAGCTGCGGAAGGCGGCAAAAAGTGCGGACAAGATCTACCTGGCCACCGACCCTGACCGGGAGGGGGAGGCTATCTCCTGGCACCTGGTGACAGCCCTCAAGATCGATCCAGCCAAGATGCAGCGGATCACCTTCAATGAGATCACGAAGAACGCCGTCAAGGCGTCCATCAAGAATCCCAGGGCCATCGACATGAATCTGGTGGATGCCCAGCAGGCCAGGCGAGTCATCGACCGCATGGTGGGCTATGAAATCTCCCCGGTCCTCTGGGCCAAGGTAAAGCGGGGGCTTTCAGCGGGCCGCGTGCAGTCCGTCGCCCTGCGGATCATCGCGGAGCGCGAGAGCGAGATCGCGGCTTTCATTCCTCAGGAATACTGGACGCTTGACGCCGACTTTGCCGTCGAGGGAGAGAAGAAGCCCCTGACTGCCCGTTTTTATGGGACGGACAAGAAGATCAACATAGACAATCATGAGCAGCTGGAGGAAATCCTGGCCGGTCTCAGGGACGCGGCCTGGTCCGTCACGGAAGTCAGGCGCGGTGAGCGCCGAAAGAAGGCGCCGCTTCCCTTCACCACCAGCACGCTCCAGCAGGAGGCCTCCAAGGCCCTCAATTTCTCCACCTCCAAGACCATGCGGATCGCCCAGCAGCTTTATGAAGGCGTCGATGTGGCGGGGGAGGGGACAGTTGGTCTCATTTCCTATCTGAGAACGGATTCGACCCGTGTGGCGGCGGAAGCGGATGCGTCCGCCCGCGCCTACATTGCCCAGACCTTCGGGCCGGAGGCGGTCGGTGCAAGTCATTCCGAAAATGTGAACCAGAACGCCCAGGATGCCCATGAGGCGATCCGGCCCACGGACATAAACCGGACGCCGGCGAGAGTGAAGGACTCCCTCAGCCGCGACCAGTTCCGCCTCTACCAGCTGATCTGGAACCGGTTCACGGCCAGCCGTATGGCCAACGCCGTCTATGAGACTTCCTCCGTGAAGATCAAGGGCGGAGAGTATTACTTTACCGCCGCTGCCTCCCGTGTGAAGTCTGCCGGCTTTATGGACGTATACAGCTCCGATGAGGACGAGAAGAACAGCGGCAACGCCATCGTCCGGAACATCACGGAGGACACGGCTCTTCAGCTCAGGGATCTCAAGGAGGAACAGCACTTTACGCAGGCGCCCGCCCACTATACGGAGGCTTCGCTGGTGCGCGCTCTGGAGGAGCTGGGCATCGGCAGGCCGAGCACCTACGCACCGACGATCTCCACGATCCTGGCCCGCCGTTATATCACCAAGGAGCAGAAGAACATCTACATCACCGAGCTGGGCGAGGTGGTGGACAAGATCATGTGCGATGAATTCCCGCAGATCGTCAACGTCTACTTTACCGCCAACCTTGAGATGCTCTTCGACAGCATCGCCGAAGGCAAGGTGGAGTGGAAGACCGTGATCAGGAACTTCTATCCGGACCTCGAGGAGGAGGTCAAAAAGGCCCATGCCGAGTTGGAGCACGTCAAGGTGGCCGATGAGGTCAGCGATGTTCCCTGCGAGAACTGCGGCCGAATGATGGTCATCAAGTACGGTCCCCACGGCAAGTTCCTGGCATGCCCGGGTTTCCCGGAGTGCAGGAACACCAAGCCGTTCCTGGAGAAGGCCGGTGTCAAGTGCCCTGAGTGCGGGGGCGAGGTCGTCCTCAAGAGGACCCGGAAGGGACGCCGCTATTTCGGGTGCGAGAACAATCCGACCTGCACCTTCATGTCCTGGGCCAAGCCTTCCGAGAAGCGATGCCCTGTCTGCGGCAGCTATATGGTCGAACGGGGCAACAGCCTGGTCTGCTCGGACGAAAAGTGCGGCTGGAAGGAGAAGGCATGATTCCGGGTCTTCCGGTGGCCCCTGTTTTCATGAAGTTGTGGCTTTTTTGCAGATATATCAGAAAATTTAGCATTTTTACCGTCAGAATCATTGTTCTGACGGTTTTTTTATGATAATATAAAAAGAAGAATGGATTTGCAGGTATTTTGGCCGGAAAACCGGTCTGTAATTATTTTTCTTTGCATATAATGGGCCGATTTCAGACCGGAGACGGGTGCCGGACAGCAATTCCCCTGTAAAGCGGCCTGTGTCCGAAAGTTGCATGGTGATTGAGCAGGAGAGGAAAGGAGCATCATCTATGAGTGTTCAGTTACTGGACAAAACGAGAAAAATCAATAAGCTGCTGCACAACACGTCGAGCAGCAAGGTCGTCTTCAACGATATCTGCAAGGTCATGGTCGAGACTCTCTCGGCCAACATCATGGTGATCAGCCGTAAGGGCAAAGTCCTGGGCTTCGGGAAGTACGAGGGCTGCGACGTAATAGAAGAGATGTTGACGGACAAGGTCGGCGAGTTCATCGATCCCCTCCTCAACGAGCGTTTTCTGGGCGTTCTGTCCACCAAGGAGAATGTGAATCTGGCGACGGTCGGCTTTACCGGCGAAAATATCAACCAGTATATGGCCATCATCAATCCCATCGACATTGCCGGGGAGCGGCTCGGCACGGTCTTCGGCTACAGGCAGGGCGCCTTCTTCGACATCGAGGACATCATCGTCAGCGAGTACGGCACGACGGTGGTGGGGCTCGAGATGATGCGGTCCGTGGACGAGGAGAACGCGGAGGAGTCCAGGAGGAGACAAATCGTGAAATCGGCCTTCTCGACCCTGTCCTTCTCGGAGCTTGAGGCCATCATCCACATCTTTGCGGAGCTGGACGGCAAGGAGGGCATTCTGGTCGCCAGCAAGATCGCGGACAGGGTGGGCATTACCAGGTCCGTGATCGTGAACGCGCTGAGGAAGTTCGAGAGCGCCGGCATCATCGAGTCCAGGTCCTCCGGTATGAAGGGCACCTACATCAAGGTCCTGAACGACTACATTTTTGAAGAGCTGGAGGAAATCAAGGAGAAACGCGACGAGAAATAAAATCCTGCCGCCATTGCACCGGGTAGGCCTTTCAGAGAGTCATGGGCTGTCCTTTTTTCTCAAAGTCATAGTATTTTGAGAAAAAAGGACAGCCCATGACTCTCTGAAAGGTCTTTTTCTTTTTCCGCCCACCGTTCTTTTTTTCTTTTCCCGGAATTAGGTGTTGACATTGAAAGGGCAGTGGAGTATATTATCTTTCAGATGTTAGCACTCCACAATATTGAGTGCTAACAAGTATTACAGATCAGAGCATAACTCTTGTTCAAGGAGGTATATATTATGAAATTAGTACCGCTTAGCGACCGCGTTGTCCTGAAGGAACTGGCAGCTGAGGAGACGACCGCTTCCGGCATCATTCTGGCCGGACAGGCCAAGGAGAAGCCGCAGCAGGCGGAAGTCATCGCTGTGGGCCCCGGCGGCATGGTGGACGGCGAGAAGGTGGAGATGAACGTGACCGTCGGTCAGAAGGTCATCTATTCCAAGTATGCCGGCACTGAGGTAAAGCTTGGCGAGGACAAGTATATCATCGTAAAGCAGAATGACATTCTTGCAGTAGTGGAGGACTAAATCATGGCTAAGGATATCAAATACGGAGTAGAAGCAAGGGAAGCCCTGGAGAAGGGTGTTGACAAGTTGGCGGATGTTGTCCGCGTAACGCTCGGCCCCAAGGGCCGCAACCTTGTTCTGGAGAAGGCCTACGGCGCTCCGACGATCACCAACGACGGTGTGACCATCGCCAAGGAGATCGAGCTTGAGGACGGCTTTGAGAACATGGGCGCTCAGCTCATCAAGGAAGTCGCTTCCAAGACCAACGATGTCGCCGGTGACGGCACGACCACAGCCACCGTGCTCGCCCAGGCCATGGTCCATGAAGGCATGCGCAACCTGGCAGCCGGCGCCAACCCCATCATCCTGAGAAAGGGCATGCAGAAGGCTACCGACGCTGCCGTCAAGGCCCTCATCGCCATGAGCCAGCCGGTGAGCGGCCAGAAGCAGATCGAGCGCGTTGCCGCCGTCTCCGCGGGCGATGACACTGTCGGCGTCATGATTGCCGACGCCATGGAGAAGGTCTCCAAGGACGGCGTCATCACCATCGAGGAGTCCAAGACCATGGAGGACGAGCTGGACCTTGTCGAAGGTATGCAGTTCGACCGTGGTTACATTTCCGCTTACATGTGCAACGACATGGACAAGATGGAAGCGACTCTGGACGAGCCCTTCATCCTGATCGTTGACAAGAAGATCGCCAACATTCAGGACCTGCTTCCGGTCCTGGAGCAGATCGTCAAGTCCGGCGCCTCCCTCCTCATCATCGCTGAGGACGTCGAGGGCGAGGCCCTGACCACCCTGATCGTCAACAAGCTCCGCGGCACCTTCCACGTTGTAGCTGTCAAGTCCCCGGGCTACGGCG
>CACXEL010000010.1 GCA_902766655.1 uncultured Lachnospiraceae bacterium
CCTCTTCCGGACGGGTGTAGCTTGCATTGCCGGCTTCCACGACGACTTCGTCTTCCACGCCTTCAAGGGTTCCCAGCTCGGCCTCGACGACTACGCCGTGATCGTGGGCATACTCGACGACCTTCTTGGTCAGGGCGATGTTGTCCTCGAAGGACTTGGAGGAGGCGTCGATCATGACGGAGGTGAAGCCGCCGTCGATGCAGCTCTTGCAGAGCTCAAAGCTGTCGCCGTGATCAAGGTGAAGTGCGATCGGGATATCCGGATTCTCGATGACAGCCGCTTCGACCAGCTTTACGAGGTATGTGTGGTTCGCATAAGCGCGGGCGCCCTTGGAGACCTGGAGGATAACAGGGCTCTTCAGCTCGCCGGCTGCTTCCGTGATACCCTGGACAATTTCCATATTGTTGACGTTAAATGCGCCAATAGCATATCCACCATTGTAAGCCTTTTTGAACATCTCAGTTGTTGTTACTAATGGCATTGTATTCACTCCTTTTCATAAGAAAGATTGAATGGAACCATCTCCATTGTATATCATTTCGAGGGAAAAGCCCAACTAAATTTTGACTATTTCATCAGAAAATTCCTCATGGCAGGCGCCGGACCGCAGAAACGGGTCATTATGTTTCCCGTGGGATGAAAGCTGCGCAGGGAGGCAGGAAATGAAACCCGCCGACGTGCCCCCGTGCATCGGAAGAGAAAAAGTTCTTTCGGGTATTTGCGGCGGAATATTTGATAGTCGGCCGCCGACAGCATATAATGGTATCGTTACGCTGCAGGATTGTATGGCAAAGCATGAATGCAGACGATTTGGTTGATTATTTACGAGAGAAACTGCGGGCATGGATTCAGAATTAAAGAGCTTCATCAAAATATTCATTACCGGATGTCTCTGGGGGACCATCGGACTTTTTGTCAAACTGATGGAGGAGCAGGGCTCCTCGTCATCGTATACGAGCTTTCTCAGGCTTCTTTTTGGCGCCACGGTGCTGGCGGTCATGACCCTGGCCTTTGACGGGGCGAAGGCCTTCCGCATCGGACGAAAGACCCTGGTCTCCTGCATCCTGCTGGGAATCGTCTGCCAGGGCATATTCAATATCCTGTACAGCACGTCCATCAGCATGAACGGAATGTCCGTCGGTTCGGTCCTTCTGTACACGGCACCCATCTTTACGAGTATTACAGCGATGCTGCTCTTCAAGGAGCGGCTGGACCTTTTGAAATGGCTCGCCCTGGTGGCCAATGTGGCCGGGTGCTCGCTCACCGCGACCGGCGGAGATTTCAGTGCCGCATCGCTTGCGCCCCTGGGGCTTTTGGTCGGCGTCGGCGCCGGTTTCACCTATGCCATGACCGCCGTGATCGGAAGGATCGCCATGGAGGAGGAAGCCTCTCCCTTCGCCATAGCCACCTATAACCTGTTCTTCGGGTGCCTTTTCATTGCGCTCGTCCGCCGCCCGTGGATGACGGTGGAAGCTCCGTTCGGCGCCAGGCTCCTTTTGTATGGGTTCCTGTTCGGTCTGATTGCCACAGCCCTTGCCTACGGCATCTATTTCAGCGGGCTTTCCAAAATCACAGAGACGAGCAAAGTTCCGGTGGTCGCCTCCATCGAGCTGGTCGTCGCGACGGTCATCGGCGTGTTTGCATTTTCGGAGAGCATGACCGGCATTAAGGTCGTGGGGATCATTCTTGTCCTGGTCTCCATTCTCCTGTTCAGCAGGAAAAGCCGGGACCAGAAGACAGATCATTATTAACGGAACGATACGTCTTTTCATTGATAAAGCTGAACCGGTCACAGGAATATAAATGCAAAGCGCCGTATGGAACCGGATCGGATAAGGGAAAACCATGTTCTCTTATCCAATCCGATTTCTACGGCGCTTTCAATTACTGCAGATCAGGCAAAGCCTTCTATCGCGGTCAGAACGGGATCATGTAAATGAAAGAATCAGCTCGCTTTCTCCGAACGGCGAAAGCCTGTAAATGCGACAGCACCTCGGTCATAAAGACCGAGGTGCTTTTATTTGGCTATTTGGTTCTGTTTTCGATACTGCATCGGAGTCAGACCAAAGTGCTTTTTGAACACATTCTGGAAGTAGGACTGGCTGGAATAACCCAGGTAGGCACTGATCTCCGCCAGGCTCCGATTACTGTAAACAAGCAGAGCGCAGGCCTCCTCCAGTTTGCATTGGGTGATATAGTCGCCCACGCTCATGCCCAGCTCCTTTTTGAAGCGCCGCATGAGATGAGAACTGCTGCAGTGGACCTGCCCGGCCACATCCTCCACACCGATGGGCATGTTGGTATGGTTCTGGATATAGGTCATGCATCGGTAGATCTCTGTCGAGACGCCCTTCGGGAGCTTTGCCGCCCCGGCCCGGTCACAGAAATCCATCAGCATGATGTACTGGAGTCTGTGTACTTCCTCTATGGTCCGCAATTGCTCGCATTCCATCATGTAGAGATCGGTGAGCTGATAGACCCGCTCTTCGTCCACTCCGCTGGGAATCGCGGCGAGAACGCCGACCTTGGCTGCCAGCGCTATGAACTGATTCTTCGCGTGGCGCAGCGGGGAGTGGGCGGTCTTTCCCTCTGAGGGAAACTCCCGGACCTGCTCCAGAAAGCTCCGCAGCCGGTTCGTGTCGCCCTGCCGGACATAGTGATACAGCTCCTGTTCAAAGGCGTAGGAGCTGCGGCTGTTTTCATTTTCCTTGTCATCCACAGCTTTGTCCAGTATTCGGGTCTCCCGGGTGAACGCTGCGCCCTGCTCCTCCGCATAGAAGTCCTCCACCTGAGCATTTTTCCCGTTGAGGCAGAGATGCAGGAACAGGAGATATCGGAGGAACTGCGGGTGAGACGTGATGGGGATGGCATATAAGAGTTCCGCAATGGCCTCCCTGTATGCCGAAGGGATTTTGCTGTCCGCCATGAACTTGTCTACCAGAGCCTCGGAAATGGAAGAGGTGAAGGTGGGGCCGATAAAAAGGTCGTAGGGCGTCCCCTCGATTTTTACATGCCCGTGCTCCAGGTCCGGATCGATGGAGGTGATCTCAGGGTTGCGGGAGGGCGGATAGAGCGGCCAGTTTTCATTGGAAATGAAGCCAATCAGCTCTCCAAGAGAGGAATATACCGGCCTGCCCTCGCAGAGGAGATCGACCGGAATCCCGGTGGCCGCAAAGAATTTTTGGGAAAAAGCGATATAGTCCATCTTGCTTACCTCTTTGATTTTAAGTATAGGACCCGGAGAAGGGAAAAACAAGGTATAAATTTATAATATCAAGCGCTATTTTGCAATAGGCGGCCCGGCCTTTTTGGTACACTCAGTACAGAAACGTACATAACCACCAGAGGAGGCGCAATATGAACCATAACATCCGTATTTCTCCCGTAGAACCCAATACCGGCGTGCTGGACTTCTCCCACCTGCTGGACGCGCCGGCAGGCTGCCACGGCTTTGTGCGCGTGAAGAAGGGACACTTTTATTTTGAGGACGGTAAGCGCGCCCGTTTCCTGGGCTTCAATATCGCCACCCGCTCCAACACTCCCACACACGAGGACGCGGAGAAGCTGGCGGCCCGCTTTGCCAGCATGGGCGTGAATGTGATCCGCCTCCATGCGGCCGATGCCCCCATCGGGGAAGGCGCCGGCAACTGGTCCAGCTGCAAGGACGCCCCGCTGCTCGACTACGACAAGGGCACGACACGCGTTTTCAATCCCGAGGGCCTGGACCGTTTCGACTATCTCTTTGCCAAGCTCAAGGAGAAGGGCATCTATCTGCACATCGACCTGATAGTGGCCCGCGCCTTTTTGGAGGGCGACGGTCTGGCCTACCCCGGCTCCATCCCGGAGTGCATGAAGCGCTATCCCATGTACAATGCCAGGCTCATCGAGCTGCAGAAGGAATACGCCCGGGAGCTTCTCTGCCACGTGAATCCCTACACCGGTCTCGCCCTCAAGGACGATCCGGCGGTCATCACTGTGCAGATGAACAATGAGGAGACTGCCATCAAGGGCAACACCGGCGGCGATGCCGGTGAGGAAATGAAGCCCTACCGCGACGAAGTCGCGAAACGCTTCGGTGACTTCCTGCTGATGAAGTATCACACCCGTGCGGAACTGAAAAAGGCTTGGACCCATGAAGGCGTCTGCTCCCTGGGCGAGGACGAAGACCCGGCCGAGGGCAGCGTCCGCGGTATCGAGGGCGGCTTTTACCAGTCCGTGAACGAGCCCATGGGCGACTGGAACGCCGCTGAAGGCCCGGCCCGCTACGCGGATTTTATGGAGTTCGGCGCCCGGATGAACCGCGCCTTCTACCAGGATATGAAGGATTATCTGATCTCCCTCGGCGTGAAGGTCCCCATCGTGGCCAGCAACCTGATGGCCGGGGCGGCGGACGTGTACGGACACACCGACGGCGATCTGATGGAGAACAACACCTACTTCAACCACCCGCTGCTGCCTGTGCAGAATGACACCTATATGGTCTACGGTCCGGCGGAGTACGTGTCCACCAACCCGCTTACCGTCCAGCGCGGCATCGGTTCCATGGGAACCACGCTCCTGAGCTTGGCCTCCGTGGCCATCGTGCAGGGCAAGCCCTTCATGCTCTCGGAATGGAACGAGTACGGCCTGCACCCCTTCCACTCCACCGCCTTTGTCCACACCGTGGCCTATGCCTGCCTCAACGACTGGGACGGGCTGATCCTCTA
>CACXEL010000011.1 GCA_902766655.1 uncultured Lachnospiraceae bacterium
ATAATCCGGGATGATGACGGAGGGCTTAAAAATGATATCGTATTCCCGGACCCGGTCTTCCTGAAGAAGGATTTCCCGCAGCGCTTTTCCGAAATCCAGGCTTATGTACGCCTTGTCCCATTCCTCCCGCGTGATGAAGGAATAATACACTTTATCTTCTCCCCAGATCAGATTCCTTGCGTAGAGACAAAATGTCAGGCGGTCACTGGTAATGGTTTCGAAATACGGGAAAAGCAGCGGATAGTTTTGGCGCTTCTTCTGCGCGCGGAGCGCGCTGGAGCGGGTCGCGGTATCTGCTTCTTCCAGATCAGAGTCCGGGATGCCGGCGACTTCTCCGTCCAGAAGAAGGCCTTCTTCGTCCAGCGGTTCTTCCTCCGCTGCCGTAGTGCTGTCCTGCCCGGTCTCCTCCGTTTTCTCCGCGTCCGATGCTGTCGCCGTCTCCTTCCCGGAAGATCCCTCTGCCTCTGACAATGCCTGCGCCTGAGCAGACTTGTCCTCCTCCGCCGCTTCCTTCTTCTGAGAAACGGTCTGCTCCGGCACAGCAGTTTCCGCTCCCGCAGTCAGCCCGGTCACCGAAAGAAGTCCTACCGTTAACGCGGCCGAAAGCAGCCAGCTGAATCCTTTTCTCATAATCCTTTTTCTGTCCGTCATGACTGTCTCCTTCCAGAGGCAATATTCTGTCTTCTATCATAACACAAAGTACCGGTGAACCGCTTTTGCAGATTGGCTGTAAACAGGCGGACTGCAGAGGTTTTTTCGCAAAAAAAGCGGGCTTAAAAGCCCGCAATTCATGATTTCTTATCACCTTCCGGCTCTTCCGCGAAATCTTCAGGGAAAAGCTCCTTCATGCGCCGGTCTTCGATCTCCTCAAACTCTTCATAAGTCCGGACCGCCCCCCGTCATAAGCATGGTGATTCCTATTGCCAGAAACATAACGCCGAGGGTCAGATATTTATTAGCCTTGTCTTTCATTATTTGTTCCTCCCTCCGATTATCTATTTACATCCTGTTTACGATTTGCCTCTGTATTCGACGCAGAGCATGGTGAGATCATCGAACTGCTCCGCATCTCCGACAAATTCACCCACTGCCTCGTCCACGGCCCGCAGGAGTCCCTCCGGCGATTCATCCATGGCGCTGTTCAGCGCCTGAATGATCCGGTTCCTGCCGAAGAGCTCCTCTTCGGAGTTCTGAGCCTCGGACAGCCCGTCAGTATAGACGAACAGCTTGGCGCCCGGTTCGAGGTGCAGCTCGTATTCTTTGTATCTCATTCCCTCCATCGTTCCAAGAACGAAGCCATGTTTGTCCTTGAAGACCTCAAACGGACCATCCGGAGTTTTGATGATCGGATATTCGTGTCCGGCGTTCGCGGCGGTGAGGATGCCGCTGCCGAGGTCGAGGATGCCGAACCAGACCGTGACGAACATTTCTTCCTTGTTGTTTTCACAGATCAGCTGATTCACCGTGCCCAGGACCTCCTGGGGGCTGTGGCCTGCCATCGCCTGGTTCTGGATCATATTCTTAGCCATCATCATGAACATGGCTGCGGGGATACCCTTGCCGGACACATCCGCAATGACCAGGGCAAGGCGGTCATCGTCCACAAAGAAGAAATCGTAGAAGTCCCCGCCGACCTCCTTGGCGGGAGTCATGCTGGCAAAGACATGGAACTCCTGCCGGTCCGGGAAGGCCGGAAATTTGTTCGGCAGCATGTCCGCCTGGATGCGGGTGGCAAGGGCAAGCTCCGTGCCGACGCGTTCCTTCTCGGCTGTCATGGCAAGGATATGCCTGAGATATTCCTCCATCTGGTCCGACAGCTTTCCGAAGGTATTGGCAAGGATCTCGATCTCATCCCCCGTGCGGTAGACGTCGTCCATCTGGAAAACAAACTGTTCGCCCGTAACATCCTCGATCCGCTGCGTCATGACATGGATGGGGTTGATGATCTTGCCTGAAAAGGATACGGCAGCCACAGAGGCATTGATGATCAGCAGGATCACAACGATCAGGAGCAGCAGACTGGACCGCCGGAAGCTGCGGCTGTACTGCTCGCTTGCGTTGGCGCTGATCTTATCCAGCTCTGAAAGAAGCGCTTCCGTGGGCTGCTCCACCTCGCTTTCCGGAACAAAGGTGATCAGCGTCCATCCTATGGACGACATACGCGCAAAAGCTGCATAATACGACTCGCCGTCGATCTCCACCTTGCCGATCCCGCTCTCCTTATCAAGCGCATCCCGGATCAGGGCTGCCAGCGTTGCATTTCCGGTATTCCGGATGTCCGTAGACATGTCGTTTATCATTTCCAGCTCACCGGATTCCCTGGGAGAATAGACCAGCTGCCCCTCGTTGCTCACCATGATGGAAAAACCGTTATCTCCTACCCAGACGTCCGATATGAAATTCTGTATCACGCTCAGCATGGTAGAGCCCTGCAGCACCGCTGCAAGCTTTCCGTCCACATAGATCGGATAACCGTATTCCACTTCAGGATGCTCAAGGTAATAACTGTGGACCGCCAGCGTGAAGCAGAATTCTCCCGCTTCCACTGCGCTCACATACCAGGGACGCACCGTCGGATCCAGGGGCAGGATCTCGCCGTTCTCGTCAAACTTTTCGTCCGAGACCGTATCCAATGCCAGCGAGGTGCCGTTCGGCAGGGCGATATAGCAGTCTCTCGTATAATTGGTGTTTCCACGGACGATCTCCGTCATCATCGGTTCCAGATTCGCAAGTTTCCTGACTAAGACCTGTGTCTCCGGGTCCTCCGAAGCCTCTTTGTTTCCGAATATGAGCTGCAGGGAATATTCTCCCGCCTTCTCCGGGTCCGGCGGGTAGACCTCTCTCTCTCCGTATTTGTCCGGATGCTCAAAGATATCCTGCACCTGAAGGGCGAGCATGGTGAAATCATGCTTCATGGTCCAGAACTCACCGTCCGCGCTCTTTGCCGCCAGGGTGATGGTATTGAGCATGTCCTCGTAAGTCAGGCTGGTTATCGTCTCCTGAGACCGCGCCTTGACTGCCGCATTCTGTGATGCGTTTGTTTCCGCAGCGACACGCGCGGAAGCCCGCAGCTGCAGAATCCCGATAATCGCGAACGCCACCGATGCGGTTATGACCAGAAAGCTGCAAAGAAGAAGCAGCTTTTTTCTCAAACCGCCGGGGGCAGGTAATTTGTTGTTGTCCATAATGTCATTCTCCCAGTTTCCCCGGAAAGCATCTTTAGCTGATTTCCGGCGGCGTATTCTTCAAGACTCGCCTGCGTGTCTTGCCCCTGTATTCGATGCAGAGCATGGTGATATCGTCGGACTGCTCCGCATCTCCGACAAAATCTGCCACCTTCTCAGTCACGGCCCGCAGGAGTCCCTCCGGCGATTCATCCATGGCGCTGTTCAGCGCCTGTACGATCCGGTTTCTGCCGAAAAGCTCTTCTTCGGAGTTCTGAGCCTCGGACGCGCCGTCGGTATAGACGAACAGCTTGGAGCCCGGTTCGAGGTGCAG
>CACXEL010000012.1 GCA_902766655.1 uncultured Lachnospiraceae bacterium
ATGGCGCCGGCGGAGTCGTCCTCCCAGTCGAGGGTCGGACCCTGGTCGTAGTCCACCGGCAGGAGGCCGCTCTCCGGTGTGTGGTCCAGGACGTAGTCGGCGATGCGGCAGGCGGTGTCCAGGTAGGCCTGCTTTTTCGTGTGACGGTAGCTCAGGGTGAAGCCATAGAGGGCCCAGGCCTCGCCGCGGGACCAGCAGGAGCCCTCCTGCATGCCCTGCCCGGCGTGGGTGCCCGTCAGCTCCCCGGTCTCCGGGTCGAAAGTGACGATGTGGTTCACAGACCCGTCCTCACGGACAAATGCAGACATGGCGCGGTCCGCGTGGCAGACGGCGATCTGCCGGAACCTGGGGTCATTTGTCATGTAGGAGGCCATGTAGAGGAGGGGGAGGTTCATCATGCAGTCGATGATGGCCAGGCCCGCCTTTTTGCCGTCGCCCGGATCGTTCCAGGCGCGGATCATGCCGGAGGCCAGGTTGAAACGGCCGGCGAGGTTGGAGGCGGCCAGAAGGATGCGGTTCCGGGAGGCCTCATTTCTGCCGAAGCGGTAGTGGACACCTGCGGTGAGGAGCCACTTGAAGCCGCTGTCATGGTCCATGCCGTCTGCGGACATGAGATTTTCGTCCAGCTTCTCCTCGATGGAGACTGCAATCGACCGGTAGGCGGGATCGCCCGTCAGGTCATGGAGCAGCCAGAGCAGGCCGCCCCAGAAGCCGTTGGTCCACCAGTATATTTTGCCGCGGGAGCTCCAGTCGTCAAAGTGTCCGTTCACCGTCGTGTAGGGGATCTTGCAGGCGTTGCGCGGCGCTACCTGTCTGTATTTCCTGTCGATGCGGGCGAGCAGGTCCTCGGCCCAGATGGAATCATTCATGGCGGTCCTCCTGTTATTAGGAAATGTGCGGGAGCTTTGAAACTGAAGGGAGAGGTCCTGCAGTCTCAAAAGGACCTCTCACTGATTCTCAAAAATCTTCCCCATCACCCCAGCGGGATAATATCCGACAGATTCCTGCAGATCGCCTCCGCAATCTCCGGCTTGTTCATGGAATAGACGTGGATGTGGGTGATGTCGTTGGCGATGAGATCAATGATCTGGTCCGTGGCGTAGGCGATGCCGGCCTGCTTCATGGCCTTGGGATCGTGCCCGAACTTGTCCACCAGCGCGAGGAAGCGAGGGGGCATGATGGAGCCGGAGAGCTGGATGGCGCGCTTCACCTGGTTCGCATTTGTGATGGGCATGATACCGGCACAGACGGGGACCCGGATGCCGGCCTCGCGCAGGCGGTACATATAGTTGAACATGATGGAATTCTCGAAGAACATCTGGGTGGTCAGGAATTCGCAGCCTGCCTCGACCTTCTTGCGGATGTTCCGAATGTCCGCGTCCTTGCTGTCCGCCTCCGGATGGCCCTCGGGGTAACAGGCGCCGCCGATGCAGAAGTCACCCTGGGACTTGATGTAGGCGGTCAGGTCGCTGGCATGCTGAAAAGAGGCGTCCGCAGGCAGTGCCTCCATGCCCGCCGGCAGGTCGCCGCGCAGGGCCAGAATGTTCTGCACGCCGCGCTCCTTATAGAAGGCCAGCGCCTCGTCGACGCTCTCCCTGGTCGAGGCCACGCAGGTCAGGTGGGCCAGAGAAGGCACCGTGGTGGAAGCGGCGATCTCGCCGGCGATGCTGCCGGTGAAGCGCCTGGTCCCGCCGCCGGCCCCGTAGGTCACGCTCATGAAGGTGGGATTCAGGCGGGCGATTTTAAGGGCCGCACCCTTCACGTTCTCATAGTTGTCCGCGACCTTGGGCGGGAAGACCTCGAAGGAGAGGGTGGGCGTGTTTGTATTTAACAGTTCACTGATTCTTTGCATACCAGCCTCCTGTGAAAAAAGAACATAATGGTTTGGGCGATTAAGGTCATCTTAAACGATAAGACGGCCGCTTGCAAATGATTCCTTGTGAAATCTTCCGTTTCTTTCGAAAATGACAACATTCGGCCAAATTTACCCTCCCCGCCGGGATTTTTTCTGCTACAATGTAGGCGCACATTGACCCGGTCATTTGGGGACCGGACACCATTCTGGAGGAATATATGCCTACATTCAAGACGGATATTGAGATCGCGCAGGAATCGGAAATGCTGCCCATCACCGAGATCGCGGCGGCAGCAGGAGTGGATGACAAGTATCTCGAACAGTACGGACGTTACAAGGCAAAGGTAGACTATAATATATTGAAGGATCTCGACCGCCCCAACGGCAAGCTGGTCCTGGTCACCGCCATCAACCCCACGCCGGCCGGCGAGGGCAAGACCACCACGACGGTCGGTCTGGCGGACGGCCTCAAGAGGATCGGCAAGCGCGTCATGGTCGCGCTCCGCGAGCCGTCCCTGGGACCGGTCTTCGGCATCAAGGGCGGCGCTGCCGGCGGCGGCTATGCCCAGGTCGTGCCCATGGAGGACATCAACCTGCACTTCACGGGCGACTTCCACGCCATCGGTGCTGCCA
>CACXEL010000013.1 GCA_902766655.1 uncultured Lachnospiraceae bacterium
AATTCTCCTGACCGCATCCCTCTAAGGGAAGGGGAATTGTTTTGGCGCAGCGTCCCCTCTGCCCACGTGAAGGGGAATTGTTTTGGCGCAGCGTCCCCTCTGCCCACCGGGTAAATCCCTGTCGGACTTCCCCGGTAAAGACGAGTTCATCCCTGTTGCGAGGCAGCGGAGCCAAAACAATTCTCCTGACCGCATCCCTCTAAGGGAAGGGGAATTGTTTTGGCGCAGCGTCCCCTCTGCCCACGGGAAGGGGAATTGTTTTGGCGCAGCGTCCCCTCTGCCCACGGGTAAATCCCTGTTGCGAGGCTTCCCCTCTGCCCAGGGCTCGCCCAGGGTCAACCCAGGGCCTCCACCGCGGCGAAGCCCTGTGCGAGATCCCAGAGGATGTCGTCCGCGTGCTCCGTGCCGATGGACAGACGGATCGTATTCTGCTGGATGCCCGCGGCGGCCAGCTGCTCGGGGGTCCTTTCCGCATGGGTGGTGTCGTAGGGGTGGATCACCAGGCTCTTCACGTCGGCGACGTTGGCCAGGAGGGAGAAAATCTTGAGGCCGTCGATGAAGGCGTAGGCCTCCTTCTGGCCGCCCTTGATGTTGAAGGTGAAAATGGAAGCTCCCCCGTTCGGGAAGTATTTCTCATAGAGCGCATGGTCGGGGTGATCGGCGAGGGAAGGGTGGTTCACCTTCTCGACCAGCGGATGGGAGGCCAGGAAATCCACGACCTTTTTGGTGTTCTCCGCGTGCCGCTCCAGGCGCAGGGAGAGCGTCTCAAGGCCCTGCAGGAGGATCCAGGCGTTGAAGGGCGAGATGGCCGCGCCGGTGTCACGCAGCAGGATGGCCCGGATGTAGGTCGCGAAGGCGGCCGGTCCGGCGGCCTGCACGAAGGAGACGCCGTGGTAGCTGGGGTTGGGCTCCGTGAACTGGGGATATTTGCCGGAGGCGACCCAGTCGAAAGTGCCGCCGTCCACGATCACGCCGCCAAGGGTGGTCCCGTGGCCGCCGATGAACTTGGTGGCAGAGTGGACAACGATGTCCGCGCCGTGCTCGATGGGCCGAATCAGGTAGGGCGTGCCGAAGGTGTTGTCGATCACCAGCGGGATCTTGTGCTCGTGGGCGATTTTGGCGAGCGCGTCAATATCCGGTATGTCGGAATTAGGGTTGCCCAGGGTCTCGATGAAAATGGCGCGGGTCCCGGCATTGATTGCATTTCTCACCGCGTCCAGATCGTGGACATTGACAAAGGTGGTGCTGATCCCGTAGGCCGGCAGGGTGTTGTCCAGCAGGTTGTAGCTGCCGCCGTAGATGGTCTGCTGGGCGACGATGTTCTCGCCCGCGTGGGCCAGGGCCAGGATGGCGTAGGTCACGGCGGAGGCGCCCGATGAGACGGCCAGGGCCGCGGCGCCGCCCTCGAGGGCTGCGAGGCGCTCCTCCAGCACACCCTGGGTGGAGTTGGTTAGGCGGCCATAAATGTTGCCCGCATCCCGAAGGTTGAAGCGGTCCGCCGCGTGCTGGGCGCTGTGGAATACGTAGGACGTCGTCTGATAGATCGGCACGGCTCTGGCGTCGGTGGCGGGATCGGGCTGCTCCTGCCCTGCGTGGATCTGCAGTGTCTCAAATCTGTAGGTATGCTCGCTCATGGGTATCTCCTTTATTAATTCACGTTTTTGGGGTTAGAACCAGCTCCAGGCTTATGGGAAACGCTGGACGCTTGTGGGGACGCTGCGCCAAAACAATCTTTCTTCACTTAGGGGGATGCGTTCAGAAAGATTGTTTTGGCTCCGCTGCTTCGCATCAGGGATTTATCCGTCTTTACCGGAGGAATCAGATGGGATTCACCCGGCACAATCAATTCGGGGGAATCGCGGGGGATTCACCCGGCATGCAGCGAAGGGTGGGTTTCCCGGGAAGCAGGAGCACTCCGAGGCGGTGGCAGGTATGCCTTCCTGAACAGGCAGAAACGGAACAACTCATTGCGCATAAGAAAAGGAGGCTTGCTTTGCCTCCCCTGCCGGCGTCGTCAGACGCTTCATATAAAAAGGAGGCAGCCTGCGCCTCCCTGTAGGTCTCTTACTCGGCCCCCTCAGCGGTACATTCGCGTCTTCGGGTCCGGATGGATGACAGAGAAGCACATCTTTTTGCGCATGGAAAACATGGACATCATACACATGTTGTCCATCGTCGCGCACATGTTCATGGCTGCATTTCCTGCGAATGTCATGACCGGCTCCTCCTTTCCTCTTTTTTATTTCCTACCTGTCTGATAGGAAATATACACCCTCCCCGATTTCCTGTCAATCACTTTTTTCATTTCTTTTTCCGCCGCAGGCCGGGGCGCGGAGACGGGGCAGAAGATTCCCTTCCAGAGCCTTTCTTGGTTCTCTTTTCCCGGCAAATATAGTATACTTGTCGTATATCGTTCGGCCTGCGGGGCAGGAGCAGCACCGGCTCTGACCGCCGCAGACATCAGCAAAGGAGGCAGTATGAATATCTTTCTTACAATCCTGGCTTTCGCCCTCGGGGCGGCGGGCGGTGCGTTCCTGGCGATGCACCTCGGCCGGCCCGTGAAAGCCGGCAAGGCGGCGCCCTATGGAAAGCGCATGATTCCTGTCATTATTCCGATTCTCCTCCTGGGCCTCGTTCTGCGGTTCATCCCGGGAATGAGCAAGGTTTTCATTTCTGTCCTCCTGGCCGCCTTCTGCCTGGTCTGCGGAGGGACCACCCAGGGCCTCGAAAAGCGGGACGGAAAGCTCCTCGAGATGGCCTTCGTTTTCCGGATTCCCTCCTCCGCCCGCATGCAGTACATCGACCTGCCGGCCTGCCGGGCCACCCTGGTGCGGTCCGCCCAGATCGCCGGCATCGTCTCCGCCCTCATCGGCGCGGCGGGGCTTTTGCTGCTGGACATGAAAAATGTACTCATTTCCCAGATCATGACCGGCGTCGTCCTCACCGCCGCCGTGACCATCGCCGATATCGTCCTCGCGAAGTCCCGCGGGAAGAAGGGAGGCGCCGCATGACCATCGAAGTCCTGGATGTCTGCAAGAGCTACGACGGAAAGCAGGTCCTTAAAAATGTAAACATGAATATCTCCTCCGACGCGGTCATCGCCGTCACCGGCGCCAGGGGAAGCGGCAAGACCACTCTCATCCGGATCCTCCTGGGCCTCGAGAAGCCCGACAGCGGCCAGGTCAACCTCCTGGGCGATTACAAGTATGCCTGGATCAACGCCGGCACCGTCTTCCAGGAGGACCGCCTCTGCCCCGGCTTCACCGCCGTGGAAAATGTAGCCATGGTCAACGCCAAGCTCTCCGGACGCGTCGCCCGTCAGTCCCTGGAAAAACTGCTGCCGCCCGGGGTCGCCGACAAGCCCGTCGAGGAGCTGACACCTGCCCAGCGCCGGATGGTCTGCATCGTCCGGGCCTGCATCATCCCCTCGGACGTCCGCTTCATGGATGAGCCTTTCTTCGGGATGACGGAGGAGGAGAAGGAGAGGTCCATCCGCTATATCCGGGAGACCATCGCCCACACGCCGCTGGTCCTGACGAGCCTGCCGGAGGAGGTTCCCTCCTTCTGCCGGGTGTACTCTCTGAACTGACAGCAGCTATCGGCATATTTTTTCTAAATCTTAAAAATCTGTGAAGTAGAACTGGCTTTTTCCATTTTTTTATATATAATAGTTTTTATAGTATTCCTCCCATCGCCCGTCAGCAGGTCTGCTGAGCTTTTCAGTTCCTGCGGCTGACGCGGTTTTTCAAACAGTGCATCATCAGGTATTTGCCCATGAGAGAAATAGATGACCGCTATCCCGAATTTGCCGAGCCCTATGAGCAGGTGAAAGGCGGGAGGCATCATAAAGGCTTTCTTATGACCCCATCAGCGCTGAAACGTCTGTTTCGGCTGAATGGGTTTGCTTTGGTTGTATTTGCCATCGCCGCCGTCATGATGCTTCCCGGTGTGAATCCCAGCATCCCGGTCGGCAGCGATACCATCACCGCCGCCCCGGAGGGCTCCGGCGGCGACCGGGTACCGGGCACCTCGCCCGAGGAAGGCGGCACGGCCGATAAGCCCACCATAGCGCCGACCACCAACCCGTCCCCTGCTCCGTCAAAGACTCCCACCGTCATACCGTCGACTTCACCGTCTCCGGCGCCTTCCGGAACCGTGACGCCCACACCGACTGTGACGCTGACACCGACACCGACGGCGACCCTTACGCCGACGCCGTCTCTGACAGCTACTCCGACCGGCACCCCCACGCCGACGCCCACCACAATACCTGCGGTCACGAACACGCCGACGCCGATTCCGCCGACCTACATTCCGACGGAGCCGCCGGTGACCTACCGGCCGTGGCCGACCGACCCGCCGTCGGTCACGCCGACGCGCCGGCCGCCCACCACACCGACGCCCACACGCCGGCCTACCAACACGCCGACGCCCACACCGACGAGGCGGCCCACCAACACGCCGACGCCCACCAATACGCCGACGCCCACCAATACACCTACACCGACGCCTACACCGACGCCTGTGCCGGACAGCGACCCGCCGACCATAGATGAAATATCCATGTCGATTGAGTTCATACCCACGGACTCCTACATGTTCTTCCCCGTGATGGAGATCTCGCTCAACTCTATCTATGATGATGACCCGGCAAACTGCGGCACGGCCAAAGCGACGGTCTGGATGAAGGCCAATGACAGCGACACTTTCATCGATATAACGGATACCTCTGCCGGTGATATCGAGTATGTCCATGCCCCAGGCGAAACCTCCTGGAATCCAGGTTCGCTCCATACGAACGCTGTAACCGTCCCGTCCGACCAAAGTACGGTGACTATCCGGGTACAGATTGACTACACAAACAAGAACGGCGTGTCAGGCACGGTCAGTAAGACATACGAGATATATGTCAATAATCTGATGACACTCTCCGGTACTGAACCACTCA
>CACXEL010000014.1 GCA_902766655.1 uncultured Lachnospiraceae bacterium
AACTGCGAGTCCTTCGTGGTGACGGCGAAGGCCCCCGGCACCGCTGCGATCATCGGAAATCTGAACGGAACGGGCGGTTCCCTTGACATCACAGTCGCGGAGGTCGACAGTGCCTCCGGTGTGACTCTCACCCCATCCGAAGCCGCGATCGATCTCGGCAGCGGCAAGGCATCCGTCTCCCTGGCCCTGGAGGGGCAGGTCCCCGAGCACTACGTCGCAAAGTATTACGCGTCTCCCCTGCTCATGATTGCCGTCGACGGCGCCTGGGACGGGCAGACTCTGAACCTGACGATCTCCGAAGCCATCTCCTACGGTGACGGATATCTCACAGTGCTCGTCACCAATGAAGACGCAGCCACCGTGCTGGCATCGGCCAGGATTGATGTCAAGATATAATAAACGGTTTTCATTTGCGACGGGCATATCCACGCAAGCTTTTCACCCATAAAAACAGGCCTGCCTTGCATCCCGCAAGACAGGCCTGTTCTCATTTTTCTCTGTATGATCAGTCGACGTACTTCTTCAGAGTGGCTCTGACTGCACCCTTGCCTGCGGTCAGCTCCGCGAAGTAACCTGCGACCTTGTCGGCCATGCCGACCTCGAAGAGGTCCACGCCGAAGATCTTCTCGTTGGCCAGCAGCTCAGCCAGGGCAGCCTTGGCGGCGCCGGCGGTGACACTGCCGTCAAGCTTCATGTCGGCCACGTAGGGAGTGACGGTCTCGAGGAGCGGATCGTCGCTGGGCTTGAAAGCCTGGCCCTCGTCATCCACAGCCATAAGATATCTCAGCCAGCCGGCGAAGACCAGCGGAATGAGCTTTAAGTCGGCCGTATTGAGCTCCTCGGAAGCCTCGTAAGCTTTGATGGTCTCGCCGAAGCGGATGGCCAGCTTCTGGGAGGTGTCCGTGGCGATTCTCTGCGGTGTATCCGGCATGAAGGGGTTCGGGATGCGGACGTTCACGACTGTGTCGATGAAGGCCTTCGGGGAAATGACGCCCGGGTCCACGACGACCGGCAGCCCCTCGACGTAGCCGATGGTCTCCACCAGCTTCTTGAGCTCCGGATCCTTCATCTCATCGGAAATCTTGTCATAGCCCAGCAGGCAGCCGTAGACGGCCAGGGCGGTGTGGAGCGGGTTCAGGCAGGTGCAGACCTTCATCTTCTCCACCTTGTCGACGGTCTCCTTGTCGGTGAAAATGAGACCACCCTGCGCCAGCGCCGGTCTTCCGTTCGGGAAGGCATCCTCGATGACCAGGTACTCGCTCTCCTCGGAATTGACGAAGGGAGCCACATAGCTCCCGCGGGTCGTGATGACCGGCGTCAGGTCCAGGCCGTCCTCCTTGAGGATGGCTTCGACGGAGGCGTCCGGCCTGGGTGTGATCTTGTCGATCATACTCCAGGGGAAGGAGACGCTGGCGGGGTCGTTGACGTAGTCCACGAAGCCCTGCGGGACGAGGCCCCTCTTGGCCCACTCGGTGGCGAAAGCGTTGACGGCCGCGTAGAGCTTGTCGCCGTTGTGGCTGCAGTTGTCCATGGAGACCATGGCGATGGGCTTTTTGCCGGCCTCATAGCGGGCATAGAGAAGGGCCGCCACCTTGCCGATATAGCTCTGGGCCTTGTCCGGGACATTCTCGAAGTCCGCGGCGACGGCGCCGAGGAGCTCACCCTTGCCGTTCACCAGGCTGTAGCCCTTCTCGGTGATGGTGAAGGAAGCCATCTGGAGGGAATCCTTCGCGAAAATCTCCTTGAGCCTGCCGAACTCAGCTGCATTGGCAGAGTCGAGGATGCAGGTCTCGACGATGCTGCCGATGATGGTCTTGTCGATGCTGCCGTCAGCCTTGAGCGTGACGGAAATCGAATAATTGTCATGGGGCCTGTAAGACTTCTCGATGATTTCATAGTCGAAGCCCTCGATGGCGATGAGACCTGTGTCCAGCACGCCCTCGTTCAGAAGGTTCTGGACCACCGCCGCCTGGAAGGCGCGGAAAATGTTGCCCGCTCCGAAATGCACCCACACCGGGTTCTCTTTCGTCGCAGCCGTGACCTTTTCACGGTCATACTGAGGCAGAATATAGCCTTTGGATGTCCACTCTGCTTTGTTTGCAAGTCCTGCTTCACTTAAGAACATATTTCCATCCTTCCCGGGGCCATAGCCCCCTGAGCTGCCACCTTCGGCGGCCATAATTCGTTCTCCGCACCGCTGTGCCTTGAACCTTCTGTCCGTATTTCTGCTCTTTCTGAGCTGTCTAAAGTATAACAAAAATACCCTCCCAAAGGCAATTGGGAGGGTTGTTTCATACATTGCAAATCTTGCTGTCGGTTGCTTCACAGTCATCATTCCGGGGTCCCGGGGCGCAGACTGTGCCGGCCGCGCAAATCCTTCGTTGCTCCGGTGCAGGTCATTCCAACCGTTATATTCCTGCTTTCAGCCGGCGTAGGCCGCTGCCTCGGCCTTCATTTCATACTGGCGGCGGTAGAGGCGGGCATAGCTGCCCCCCTTCCGCATGAGCTCCTCATGGGTCCCCCGCTCGACGATCCTGCCATCGTGGACGACCAGGATGATGTCCGCGTGCCGGATGGTGGAGAGGCGGTGGGCGATCACGAAGGAGGTCCGCCCGGCCATGACCTCCTCCAGGGCGGTCTGGATGGCCTGCTCAGTCTCGGTGTCGATGGCGCTGGTGGCCTCGTCCAGGACGAAGATGGCCGGATCGGCGATGAGGGCCCTGGCAAAGGACAGGAGTTGGCGCTCACCGCTTGACAAGCGGGAGCCACCCTCTCCGACGTCCGTATCGTAACCCTTCTCGAGCTTTTCAATGATTCCGTCGGCATGAACGCGGCGCACCGCAGCCTCGATTTCCTCCATGGTGGCATCCCGGCGGCCGAACCGCAGGTTGTCCAGCACGGTGCCCGAGAAGAGGTGGGGCGTCTGCAGGACGTAGCCGATGTGGCTGTGGAGCCAGAGC
>CACXEL010000015.1 GCA_902766655.1 uncultured Lachnospiraceae bacterium
ATGACATTTACCTCCGCTATATCTCTCCGGACGACATCCACGTCTACTCCATCGACGAGGTCTTTATCGACGCAACCTCGTATCTGGCGAATTACCATATGACCGGCGAGGAGCTGGCGCGGAAAATGCTCCGGGACATCTACGAGGAGACCGGTGTGACGGCCACCTGCGGCATCGGCACGAACCTCTATCTGGCGAAGATCGCCATGGACATCGTGGCGAAGCATATGGAGCCGGACAGTCTCGGGGCGCGGCTCGCCGTGCTGGACGAGCGGAGCTACAGGAGATACCTGTGGACGCACCGCCCGCTCACGGATTTCTGGCGGGTCGGCATGGGCTACGCCAGGAAGCTGGAGAGATACGGTCTCCGCACCATGGGCGATATTGCCCGCGTTTCCCTGCAGAACGAAGACCTCCTTTACAAGCTCTTCGGCGTCAATGCCCAGAACCTGATCGACCACGCCTGGGGCTACGACGACGTGGAGATCGCCGATATCAAGGCCTACGTGCCGAAGGACCGCTCCCTGAGCTCCGGGCAGGTGCTGCACTGCCCCTACACGGCGGACAAGGCGCGGCTCATCGTAAAGGAAATGACGGACCTGCTTTCCTACGACCTGCTGGACAAGGGCCTCATGGCGGACCAGCTGGTGCTTTCCGTGGGTTATGACATCAGCAACCTGACGGACCCGGCAAGAAGGAAGGCCTATAAAGGCGAGATCGTGGAGGACTGGTACGGCCGGATGGTGCCGAAGGGCGCCCACGGAAGCGTCAATCTCCCGCGCATGACCTCCTCGGCGCGCATGATGACGGAGGCGATCACCTCCCTCTATGACAGGATCACGGATCCGCAGCTCCTCGTCCGCCGCATCACCATCGCGGCGAACCATGTGACGCCGGAGGCGGAAGCTGCCGGGGCAGAAAGGGCCGGAGCGGGGGCGGCAGACATTGGCGGCCGGGGAACGGGGACAGCCCGCCCAGCCGGCGGCGCGTCCGCGGGAAGTGCGCAGACGAACGGCTCCTCCGGCGGCTATCAGCAGCTGGATCTCTTCACGGATTACGAGGCTGCGGAAAAGGCGGAGAAGGAAGAGGACGAGCGCCTCGAGCGGGAGAAGAAGGCGCGGCTCGCCATGCTGGCGATCCGGAAGAAATACGGGAAGAACGCCGTCCTTCGGGGGATGGATTTTGAGGAAGGCGCCACCACCGCCCAGCGCAACGAGCAGGTGGGCGGACACAGGGGGTAGGCAGGACGCAGGACTGCCGGAGCGTGGTATCAGGGAGAAGACTTTGGAGAAGAGCGAAAACGCATGGCACAATGTGAAGGGTGTGTCGCTGGACGCCCTCGGCCGCGCGCAGGCGGAGGCGGAGCGGCTCTACGGCGATATCATCGACCTGCCCCATCCCGTCTCGAAGAAGCACCCACCCCTTTCGAAGGAACAGAAGGCGGCGATGTACAGCCCGTTTGCGGCCCTGACCGGCTATGAGGCGGCCATCGACGAGACCGCGGAAAAGGCGGAGCTGCGGTTTGAGGAGAGACGGTAGCTGAGGACCGGCGGTAGCTGAGGACCGGCGGGAAGGCGCAGCTGCCGAAACGGCCGCTGCGAAGGAGAAAACGACCATGAAATATGATTTCACGAGCATCATCGAAAGAAAAGGAAAGGATGCCCTGGCCATCGACCTGGTCGGAGAGAAGGGAAGCCCGTTTCCCGCGCCAAAAGCGGGGTTCGACGTGATCCCCATGTGGGTGGCGGATATGAATTTTGCCACGGCGCCCTGCATTCAGGAGGCGGTGATCCAAAGGATGCGGCACCCCTGCTTCGGGTACTTCGAGCCGACAGAGGCATTTTACGACGCGGTGACCGGGTGGCAGAGACGGCGGAACGGTGCGGGTACGCTCCTCGACGGCGCCGCGGCGGAGGGCGGCCTTCTGCCTGAACACATCGGCTACGAGAACGGCGTCATCGGCGGCGTGATCAGCGCGGTGAATGTGCTCTGCTCCAGAGGCGACAAGGTGCTCCTTCATTCCCCGACATACGTC
>CACXEL010000016.1 GCA_902766655.1 uncultured Lachnospiraceae bacterium
AAAGGACCGTCCCTCAGTCTCATTTTGGGAAAAAGGTCCGTCCCTCAGTCCCAGTTCTCCGTCTATTCCCCGGCCAGCCTCGATTTTTTTAGAAAAATTCCCCCTCCCCGATTCAATTTTCCCTCCATATATAGTAAAATATATTTATCCTGATGGCACCACCCATCACAACCCCCCGGAATCACATCGAAGAGGAGGAATCTACAATGAAAATGAAACAGGCAACCGCCATCCTGCTCGCCCTCGGCCTCATCCTCGCCGGCTGCGCCGGCGGAGGCGACAGCGCGCAGCCCCAGACCCAGGAACCGGCCCAGGCAGCCACGGAGGCCGTAGAAGAAGCCACGGAGGAAGCCGCCGAAGCGGCGGAAGCAGTGGAAGAGGAGGCCGTGGAGGAAGTCGAAGCGGCTGAGGCAGAAGCCGCGGAAGGAAACGCCGCCGGATCCGAGGAAGCGCCCGCCGAGACCGATGTAGAGCCGGCCGAACCGGAACCTCTCGTCGTGGAAGATGATTTCCCGAACCGCACCGTGAACGACGACGGCACCGTCGACCTTCTGATCCCGGCCTACTATACCGAGGGCGCCGGCGAGGAAGAATATGCAAGTTTCATGGAGGGCTACGGGATTGATTCCTTTACCCAGGGAGACGACGGCTCCGTCACCTTCCACATGACCCAGGAAACCTACGACGCCATGCTCGCATCCATGGTCGAAGATCTCGAAAGCCTGCTCGCCGGCATCCCCGGCGATGAGAACGTGGTCGGCGTCGAGTCCGTCGAGCACAACGACCGCTTCACGGTCTTCACCGTCAAAAAGTCCAGCCGCGACTTCGGCGCCTACGAAGCCTTCTACTTTGAGACCTACTGCACCATGGCCGGCCAGTACTACAACCTCTACCTCGGCGACCCGGTCGACAGCGTCCACATCGAGTGGGTGGACCAGGAGACCGGCGAGATCCTGAAGGAGCTGGACACCAGTGAGGAGGACTCTTTCAGTGACAGCTTCTACTCCGATGAAGAGAATGCCCTGCGCGAGAACCTCACGGTCAACGAGGACTTCGCCTACACCGTGGTCGACAACGACGACATCAAGTTCGAGTTCACCGGCATGACCTATGAAGGTGATTATTTCTACACCTGGAACTACCACATCGACAATAAGACCGACCAGCAGCTGACCTTCATGTCCGACATGGTCTGCGTCAACGGCATCCTCTGCGATCCCTACCTCTATCAGAAGGTCGACGCCGGCCAGTCCGTGGACGGCGAGATGAGCTGGTCCATCTCCGCCCTGGCAGACAACCATCTCACGGACGTCACCGTCGTCGATTTCGGCCTTGAGGTCGAGGTCAGCGGCAAGTGGAACGACGAAGTCTTCCACGAGACCCAGACCATCTACCCCATCGGCGAGGAAAATGCAATCACTGAGTTCTATTCCCCCCGCGAGGAAGACCAGCTCATCGCCGACAACGAGTACGGCAGGGCCTACATCATTGGCTACGACACCTCTGACTACTTCGACATGGAAGTCACCATCTACATCGAGAACAAGTCTGACCTGGCCCTCAACTTCGCCTCCGACAAGGTCACCGTCGGCGGCGCCGCGATCAATCCCTACTGGTCCCAGGCCCTCCCGGCCGGCAAAGGCGGCTTCCGCAACATGAACTTTGCCAAGGGCTCCTTCGCGGAGAACGGCCTCACCGACGACTTCACTCTCTCCTTCGATCTCCTGATCAAGGAACTCGACAACTACTTCGGCGAGCCCCTTACCACCGACCACGTGGAGGCAACCCCCGCCTTCGGCTGATGGGCTGATGGGACGGACCTTGGGACTGAGGGACGGACCTTTTTGAGACTGAGGGACGGTCCTTTTTTCTCAAAATCAAAGATTTTGAGAAAAAAGGACCGTCCCTCAGTCTCAAAAAGGTCCGTCCCCTCAGCCTTCAGGTCCGTCCCAGTATTTACTTCTTCGGAATCATCGACAGCGCCCCATACAGGATCGAATCATCCCCCAGCTCCGCATTCGCAAGCTTCACGGTCGTCCGGATCGACGGCATGCAGTACTTGTCAACTTCCTTCGAGATCTTCTCCAGGAAAATATCCCCCACCGCCTCGATAACACCGCCGCCATACACGACAATGTCCGGGCTGAAGGTATTGATCATATTGCCGGTAGCGACCGCCAGCAAGTGGCAGGCGCGCTCGACAGCCTCGGTCGCGACGGGCTCGCCGTCCGCCAGCGCCTTCTTGAGGCCCTTGCTCTTAAATGTGCCTGTCTCTTCGATCATCTGGAAGAGAGAGGACTCACGCCCGCGGCTCACCTGCTGGCGGATGTAAGCGGACATACCCTTCTTGGAGGAGAATGCCTCGAGGCATCCGCGCTGCCCGCATCCGCAGAGCGGTCCCTCCGGATCCAGGATCATGTGGCCGTACTCGGCGCCCTTGAAATCCGTACCGGTGTAGAGCTTGCCGTCCAGGATCAGGCCGCCGCCCATGCCCGTGCCGACGAAGAAGCCAACCACGTTCTTGCAGCCCCGCGCGACGCCGTACTTGTACTCGCCGAGGACGCCGACGTTGACGTCATTTCCGATATAGAAGGGAACGCCGAACT
>CACXEL010000017.1 GCA_902766655.1 uncultured Lachnospiraceae bacterium
CCTTGGCTTCATGGTCGACATGGAGGTGGTGGAGAAGGTCATCCGCAACTATTTCTGGGCTCTTTACTCCCTGGTCGTCATCTACATCACAGGGCTCCTGCTCTACTGGGAGAAGGGAACGCTCTACAAGCTGAGGCCCCTCCTTGTGGGCAGTATGAATTATGCAGCCCTTGGCAAGTATGCACTCTTTGGGCCGCTGCTGCGCCTTGGCAGCTATCCGATCATCCTCATGGTGGGTCTGGCTGCTTATACCTTCCTGCCGGGCCGGAAGATCCGGCGTCTGGAGAAGCTCCACATGGCGGACAGGGCCATGCAGATCATGTATCTTTGCTCCATCCTCTACCTGCCCGTGCGGAAGCTCTGTGAGTTCCTGGACCGTTTCCTGCCGGGTGGGCTCTGCAAGATCCTCTATCTGGTCTGCGCACTGGTCCTTAGCTTTGCGATGGGCTTTATCAATCTGGATTTCATTTTCAGGCGGAACTTCCTGAAACGCAGTTGAAGGCGACGCTTTATGACCGCCCTTAAGCGGCCTGATTGAACGATGTACTGAAAAATAAAAGGATTGCCCACAAGCGGCCCGATGCAGGGAACGAGCGAGTATGCGCATATTCCGGGCATCGGAGCTGCCTGCGGGCAGTCCTTTTCACGTTCGGACCGGGCTGATTATTCTTTCTTTTCCCTGCCCGGACCTGGTCTGAAAGGAAGCCTGCACAGCTTTTCAGCGGCCGGGTTGGCCGGGAGAAGGGTGAGGACAAGACTCAGAAGGACAAGCTCCGCCAGAACAAGGATTTCGGGCCCTGCCGGAAAACGGAGCAAGCCCAGCTCCTGGAGAACACTGAGGGCGATCCTGTGGAAAATATAGACCGGCAGGGAGTATCTGCCGACAAAGGTGATCGGGGTCTTCCCCTGCGGAATCAAGGCCATCAGGCAGACCGACAGGAGAAGGGAGGCTGCGTACCAGCCGCTTTTCAGCAGCAGGGCCTCATGGGGCAGGAAGCGGCTGTAAAAGCGGAACCCGTTCGTCGCGTAGATGACGGGGCTTACCTGCTGCAGGCCTTTAAGCCACACCCGGACAGCCGCCCAGGCGAGAAGCAGTCCAGCGGCGCCGGCAGACCGGGCCCGGCGGGAGACGGGGAGCTTTAGCTCCAGGGATCCGGCGAAGAAGCCCAGGAGAAAGAACGGCAGAAAAGAAACGCACCTGTGCAGGGAGAGCAGTCTGTCCGGCAGGGGCAGAAGGCTCCAGGCCATGGAAAGGCAGAGGGAGAGGATCAGGGAGAGCTTCACGCCCACACTGGCCGCAAGCGGCAGGATCAGGTGGCAGAAGACCATGGCGAGGAGGAACCAGGGGGCGTTGTCACAGTAGAGAAAGAGATTCGCGGAGAGCCCCTCAAGGCGCAATATGGCGCCCATATGAAGGGCGGCGACGAAGAGGACGTAGAGGATCAGATAGCCGGTCAGGAGCCGGATGCGGCCTCCGGAACCCCTTTTCAGGTAGGATTTCGAAAAGAAGCCGGATATCATGAAAAAGGCCGGCATGTGGAAGAGGTAGATCCACAGGCCGAGGGCCCTGAGGTCCGGGCGGGCGTCGAGAGAGATGCTGGTCAGAAGGTGGCCGAGCACCACAAGAAAAATGAGGACCGCCCTGAGTGTATCCCAGTAATGAATCCTGTTTTCAGCTCTCATGGGTGTTCACCTCCTTGCGGCAGCGGCCGATGCATCTCCATGGCTGCCGTCGAAATAAAAAATGGGAGCAGATGTATGAATTGAACCAGGTCCTGCCCCAGGGCAGGAAAACGGATGAGAATTATCCGCTTTACTTTGGAGGCGGTCTGCGATAAAGTGTAGGCTGTGGCCGGTCCCGGCCTCTCAAGTGGCAAAATTGACTGTAGACGGATATTCATGAGTGATAGAAAGCCTGAGACTGAAAAAAAGAGAATAGCGGCGGTCATAGGACTTCTTGTCCTTGCGGTCCTCTTGTGCTCCCTCGGAGCTGCCTTCATTTTGCGAAGGGGAGGCGCTGAATCAGGTGCCGGGCAGACGGCTCCCGCGAGTGGGGAGACGAGCCTCCCTGACGACGGGATGACAGAGCACGGCGATCGGCTGACATTGGGCGCCAGTGAGGCCTTCGATGATTACAGCATGACGGTCTGCACCGCCAGGGAAGGGGACAGAAGCGTAAGCGGAAGGCTCTTTGTCCCTTCGGGCCTTGATTTCCCGGAGAACTCTCCGATCATGATCCTGTGTCCGGGAGCAGGTGCCGATCATGAGACCCTTCATAGCCAGGCTGCCGCCTTTGCGCGTGCCGGGCTTGCCTGCATGACGGCCGAACCGGATGTGACGGGGGAGGCATCTGAGCCGGCCAGGATCCGGGATATCGGCATCCTCATCCGCGGCCTTCTGAGCCGCCCGGATGTGGAGCCCGGCGGCATCATCCTTGCGGGGCGGGATACAGGCGCCCTGACTGCGGGGTTCGCGGCCGCCGTATACCGTGATGCTGTGAGCTTTGTCGTGCTGGAGGAGCTTCCGCTGCGTCTTCTCGACGGAACGGGAGCGGCGGATCTGCCGGACGATCTGGAACTACCGACAGATTTTTCAGCGGACTATTATGTGACCGGCGATGACGAGCGGTATTCGCCCCTCGCTCTCCTTGGCTCCTTCAGAGGCCCCGGGCTTGGAATAAGCGGCGAGGAGGACACCCTGAAGCAGCTCGAGGATGAGAATGCCGGAAGGAGCCTGCTCCCCGGCTTTCTGTGGTCCCGTCTGGAAAGCGGCAGCTATCCGGCAGGGGCGGAGGCAGACAGTGAAGCCGTATGTGCGGAGACTGCTTCGCTGGTGATGGAGGCGCTTCGTACGAAAGGCCTCGTGAATGCCGATGATGCGCCGAACACGGATGACGCACAGGAGTCCGCAGGTGAGCCGGACGGTCAGGAATCCGGTGAAGGCGAAGAAGATGGCGGTCCGACTGAGGAAGCCCGGCATGATTCCGGATCAGGCGGGGATTCCGGGGACAGCAAGGCCGGCAGCAACAGCATGGATTCTGAAAGTGCTGCCGGCGACACGTCAGCTCTGCTTCCCGCTGGCGACGCGCAGGGGCCGGGTCACAGAATCAGGACGGTAGCCTGTATCGGTGACAGCCTGACGACCGGCTACCGGCTGGAGGATCCGGACAGGCAGTGCTATCCGGCCCATCTCCAGAAGCTCCTGGGGAAGGATTACCAGGTCATCAACTATGGCAAGGGCGGCTACTCGCTCAGTGGCCCTGAGCCGGTCTACACGGAGCACTCTTATTACAGGAAGAGTCAGAAGCTGGCGGCGGATTATTACGTCATTCTTCTTGGCACCAACGATGCGATACCGGCATCCTGGAATGCTGAAGCCTTCGAGCTGGCTCTCCGGGAGATGATCGGGGCTTATCGCAGGGCCAATCCTGAATCGGTCATCATTTTGATGACGCCCTCCAGGATCTTCCGGGCGGAGCCGGAGGACGGATCGAGACTCAGCGACAGCCTCCTGAAAAATGAGATCATACCCATCATCGAGGCCATTGCCCCGGAGACGAACTGCCTGCTCATCGATCTGTACGGGGAGACTGCCGACCGGCGGGACCTTTTCCTGTCCGATGAGCTTCATCCGACGGAGGAGGGGGCCCGTTTCATTGCCGGGCTTGTGGCGGATGTCATTTTAGGCTGATGGTTGTTTTTGCACCGGCAGAGGAAGAACCTCTGCCGGTTTTTTATTGCCGGCGAGGGCATCCCCTGGTACCGCCCGATGCGGTGTTGATGCCGGGCATTCCGCAAATGCCTGAAGGACCTGGTCACCGCGGGAGCACCCGGCCGGGATCAGGTGAGGCCCGCCAGGACCTCTTCGACGGCTGACTCGATTGCGTCTGCGGACACCTGTGAGAGCTCCCGGAAGCGGGTACCCGGAATGTCCCGGAAAAGGAGAGCTTCTGTCGTCCCGCCCGTAAGGTCCAGAACAGCGTCGAAGCGCACACCCGTGAGGGCCCGCCGGCGCTCTGTGATGAGGTAGCGTTCAGTCGGGCGGCCTGCCGCGAGCATGGCGAGATCGGATGCCCGGCAGAAGGGCTCTCCGCGAAGGGTCAGCAGGCGGAGACTGGCTGGCAGATCGTCCAGCGCCTTCGGGAAGTCGGCCTGGGCCTGACGGGAGACGCCCAGGTAGAAGAGGGGATGGGGGTCATTTTTCGAGAAACGGCCGGCAAGGTCGCCGATGGCCGCAAGGAGGGCCGTGTCCCTGACGCAGCCCG
Organism: uncultured Lachnospiraceae bacterium; assembly: GCA_902766655.1. Lineage (GTDB taxonomy): Bacteria > Bacillota > Clostridia > Lachnospirales > Lachnospiraceae > Chordicoccus. Next base: position 4,265 of record CACXEL010000017.1, read on the forward strand.
CATAGAGGAGGATCAGAGGCCCGGCGACGGGAGGCTGGGCGACCGCCTCCGAGGGTGCCTTGCGCTCGATGAACCAGCCGGCCAGGCGGTCGGAGGCGTCGGGGCCGTCGAAGGGGCAGTAGGCAGCGATGAAAGCTGTGTCGTCATAGTCCTTCCCTGAGCGCAGCTCACCCAGCAGGGCTTCGGGCGTCTTCACACAGGGGAAGGGGAGCGGGACCGGGAGATCGTAGAGCCCCCGGGTGGACAGGTAGGCCTCCTCATCATAGTTGTAGCGGACAATTTTGCGCCTGGTGCATGCATAATCGAAGAAGACGCTGGAGTAGTCCGTAATGAGGACGTCGGCAGCGTTCAGGAATTCATAGGTCTCCACGTCGTCCGGCCAGGGGCGGATGTGACGCCAGTCGAGGGAAAGATCCTTCATGGCTTCAAGAAAATAATTATGGATCTTGACATAGAGGACTTCGTCATCCTTCATCCTGCCGTCCAGGCTTACAAAGGTGTCCGTGAGGACCTTCAGGTGATCGATGCCGTCCTCTGTTCCCTCGTGCCAGGTGGGCAGGTAGGCCCAGACCTTCTTTCCGGCCAGGCCATAGCGGTCCCGGGTCAGGCTGCGGCCTGCCTCATCGAAGAAAATGCTGTTCCGCGGATAGCCCGAAAGGACCATATCTCCCCGGAAAAGCCCGCCCAGACAGTAGGCCTGGGCCATGACGTCGCGGCAGTAGGGGCTGGGATAGAGGAGCAGGTCGGTCATGAAAAAGTTCCGCTGCATGTTGTCCGACGCCAGCCGGTAGGAGGGGGTGTCGATCCCCATCTGTTTATAGGGCGTACCGTGCCAGGTATTGAGGATATACTGGCCATCCCGGGGAATGAAGGCGTTGGGAAACGTGACGTCCGTCAGGAGATACCCCGCCGTCTCCATCTCCTGAAGACCCTGCAGCGTGCCGCTGTCGACCAGGCGGACCTTGTCAAAGCCGTAGGCGTCCAGCATTTTCCGGATGCGGGCCTTTCCCCGGCCCTGGGCGCCGGCCACGAAGGTGAAGCGGCGGCCGTAGAGCTGTCGGATGGAAATCATGAGGCGGAGAAGGTTGCCCGCCAGCTCGCCGCCCTCGCGGCCGAGAACAAAGATTTTTGTCCGATCGATGGGCAGGTCGAGAAAACGTCCGCACACGACGGACATTCGGGCGCAGCGGCCAACGGTCTTCGCCGCAGCTTTGAGGTCCCGGGCTGCATTTTTCGCGAGTCGAACAGGTGATGGATTTTTCATACACTTCCTCCCGGAAATGAAAACATTTGTCAGTGTTCCGCCACATCCTCATAAATCGGCGTGCCGGAGATCGCATCACTCCAGAAGCCTGAGGAAGGCCTCAAGACACCCTTCGTTGTAGTGGTCGTAATCCATGCGGACGGGGTGGACCTGCCCGTCCAGGAAGGCCTGCATGCCCTGCAGGAGCCCGTCCACG
>CACXEL010000018.1 GCA_902766655.1 uncultured Lachnospiraceae bacterium
CCTATGAATCCTATCGCGTGGTGAATGGAAAGCCGGCCCTCCAGGGGCTGCCGGCCACATACACGGAGAGTGACGATGAGGCGGAGACCCTGGAACTGAGGCTCAGGGACGCGCTCACGGGCACGGTCCTCATTCTCAGCTATACGATTTTCCGGGACTACCCGGTCATCGCGCGCCATTCCGAGTTCATCCAGGAAGGCCCCGAGACCATCGTCCTGGAGCGGGCCATGAGTGCCTGTGTAGAGTTCCCGGACATGGACTATGAGCTCCTCCAGCTCTCCGGCGCCTGGGCCAGGGAGCGCTATGTCCACACAAGGCCCCTCGAGATGGGCATCCAGGGCATCCAGGGCCTGGCGGGAACGGCCAGCAGCGCCGAGCAGAACCCTTTCATCGCCCTGAAGCGCCCGGAGACGACCGAGACTTCCGGCGAGGTCTGCGGCTTCTCCCTGGTCTACAGCGGGAATTTCCTGGCGGAAGTGGAGGTATCCACCTTCGACGCCCCCAGAGTCCTCATGGGCATCAACCCCGTGAACTTCTCCTGGAGGCTCGAGAGCGGCGAGTCCTTCGTGACGCCGGAGTGCGTGATGGTCTACTCCGACAAGGGTCTCAACGGCATGAGCCAGGTCTACCACGCCCTCTACAAGAAGCGTCTCGCCAGGGGGTACTGGCGTGACAAGGCCCGCCCCATCCTCCTCAACAGCTGGGAAGGCGCCTACTTTGACTTCGACGAGGAGAAGATTCTCCAGATGGCCAGGGAGGCCAGGGACGTGGGCGTGGAGCTCTTCGTCCTGGACGACGGATGGTTCGGGAAGCGCGACGACGATTACGCGGGCCTGGGCGACTGGTACTGCAATCTGAAGAAGCTGCCCTCCGGCATTTCCGGCCTGTCCGAGAAGATTGAGGCCATGGGCATCAAATTCGGCCTCTGGTTCGAGCTCGAGATGATCAACAAGGATTCGGACCTCTACCGGGCCCACCCGGACTGGCTGATCGCCGCCCCGGGCCGGTTCGAGAGCCCCAGCCGCCACCAGCACGTCCTGGACTTCTCCAGGCAGGAGGTGGTGGATTATATCGGCGACGTGGTCACCGACATCCTGAAGAACTCGAAGATCTCCTACATCAAGTGGGACATGAACCGCTACATGACGGAGCCCTACTCCGCGGCTCTGCCGGCCTCGCGCCAGGGCGAGCTCATGCACCGTCACACGCTGGGTCTCTACAGCCTCTATGAGCGCCTGACCTCCGCCTTCCCGGAGATCCTCTTCGAGTCCTGCGCCGGCGGCGGCGCCCGCTTCGATCCGGGCATGCTCTACTATGCGCCCCAGTGCTGGTGCAGCGATGACACGGACGGCTGGGAGCGTCTCAAGGTCCAGTACGGCACCTCCATGGTCTACCCGACTTCCAGCGTCGGATCCCATGTGTCCGCGGTCCCCAACCACCAGGTGAGGCGAGTCACGCCTCTGGTCACCCGCGCCAACACGGCCTACTTCGGGACCTTCGGCTACGAGCTGGTCCTCGGAAAAATGACCGAAAAGGAGCTGGATGAGGTCCGCGCCCAGATCGACTTCATGAAGCGGCACAGGCAGCTCATCCAGATTGATGGCATCTTCCACAGGCTGAGGAGCCCCTTCACCCACAACGAGGCCGCCTGGATCACGGTCTCCCCCGACAAAAATGAAGCCCTGGCCGGCTTCTACCAGCGCCTCAACAAGGTCAACGGCTCTTTCCTCCGCTTCAGACTGACCGGGCTCGATCCCGACAGGCGGTACGCGGTCCGCTTCCACGTCTGCGAGGAGGAGAAGGGCTACGAGGCCTTCGGCGATGAGCTCATGCTGGCCGGCATCCCCGTGGACCGGGCCGACCTGGACAAAATCGGCGGCGACTTCGCCTCCATCGTCTACGAGATCACCGCTGTCTGACGCTGCGGCACGGCGGGAACAACAATATTTTAGAGGATACTCGAACGGAGCGGAAGAGGACTGTACAGGGAGCCTTCCGCTCCGTTTCTGCGCGAAGAGGCCTTCTTGGTTCTGCCGGGCGGGCTGCCGGATGCGGAAAAAGGGCAGAAGGGGAGTGAAAAGGGATTTGTAATCTGCTATAATACCTGTACTGCTCCCGGGCGCCTGCACTGATTGATTGCATAATGAATTCTTCGATACCCGACAGACACTTCAGCGGGTCTGCCCGAAGCAGCGAAAGGAGAATACATGAAAAAAAGAGATGTGAGAAGCATGCTGCTCGCGGTCGTCATTTCTCTGACCATGATCGGTGCCCAGGCCGCGCCGGTCCCGGCGGCCGACCTTGCCATGGGTACGACCGCTGTCGAAGCAGAGGAAAATGAAGACCCGGCAGGCGTGGAAGTCACGGCTCCGGAGCATGCGGAGGGAACGGATCTGACGGAAGGCACCGGAGATGAGAACGGTGCCGGCGGCAGCGAGGCAGGATCCGGTGACGGGAATACGGCGACCGACGCCGGCTCCGGCGAAGAGAATGCGGACACCGGCAGCGGCGCGGACCCCGGGAATGCGGACCCCGGCAGCGGGTCGGACTCCGGAAATGTGGACACCGGCAGCGGGTCGGATTCCGGGAATACGGACACTGCCGGCAGCGAACCGGGATCGGGCGATGAGAACGATGTCCCGGACGGGGATTCATCCGGCCAGCAGGGGGAAGAAGGAACGAGCAGCCCGGTTGCCGGAGACGGCGAGGGAACCGGCTCCGGGCAGGAAGGCTCGACGGATGACATCACGGATCTGGCGCCTGCCGATGTACCCCCGACGGAGGAGCCCACGGGAACACCGACGCCCGCACCTGTCAAGCTGGCGGCGCCGGCCCTGAAGGCGATCGCCAACATGTCCGGCGGCGTCCGGATGACCTGGAAAAGGGTCAGCGGCGCGGTGACCTACAGGGTCTACAGGAAGCAGGGAAGCGGGGGCTGGAAGAAGCTCTGCGACACACAGGAGCTTTGGGTCCTGGACCAAAGCGCCGTTTCCGGTGTCAATTACAGCTACACGGTCCGCTGCCTGAAGGTCGGGACGACTTATACGGCCAGCGATTACGACCAGACCGGGCTTTCCATTCTTCGACTGGCTGAGCCCGACCCGGCAGTGGCCAACACGACCGGCGGAGTCAGGATCCGCTGGAAAGCTGTCCCCGGCGCTGACAAGTACTATGTGTACCGGCTGAAGGACAACGGTGACTGGAAGCAGATCGCCAACACTGAGGAGCTGGTCTTCGTCGATACTACCCGCAGCTCCGGGCGGACGGCCGTCTACACGGTCCGCGCCCTGGGCACGAACGCGGACGGAAGCAGCTGCAGGAGCACCTACCTCGATACCGGCCGTTCGATCGTCTATCTGGACAGGCCGGCGGTAAAAGTGACTGTCCAGGGCGCCAAAGTGACCGTCTCCTGGGATGCGGTGCCCGGCGCCACGAAGTATCTCGTCATGCGGAGGGCCTCCGGTAAAGGCAAGTGGAAGAGGGTCGCTTCCGTGACGGAGACGACCTGTGTCGATACCAACGTGAAGGCCGGCGATGTCTGGCAGTACACTGTCCGCTGCTCCGCACCGTCCTTCAGCGCCTATGATCCCAGGACAGCCAAGGTCACGATCATGGCTCTCCCGGAGATGGAGGAACTGGTCAACACCGCCGAGGGCGTGACCATCTCCTGGAAATCGGTCAAGGGAGCGACCGCTTACAGGCTCTACCGCAAGGTCGGCAAGGCAAAATGGAAGAAGCTGGCCGACGTGACCGGCCTCTCCTACGTGGACAAGACAGCGCCGACAGGGTCCGGAATCTATTACAGGGTGCGCGGCAAGAGCGAAGCCGGCCTCGGCGTCATCACGAGTGACTACAAGTCCGTCACCCGCATCGCCTGGAACAGCAACTGGACCTACGCCAGCAATTCCAAGATCCATACCGGTATTGCGGCCATTTACCGGGCTCCCAAAGCCGTGCGCAAGGGCATCGTTGTCTGCCTCAACGCCGGACACGGGACCAGGGGCGGCTCCGGCGTCAAGACCTACTGCCACCCGGACGGAACGCCCAAGGTGACGGGCGGTACGACCGGCGCGGGCGCCATCTATGCCTATGCAGTCTCCACCGGAACGGACATGAAGGACGGCTCCTCGGAGGCGTCCGCCAACCTCAAGGTGGTCATGATCGCCAAAAAGGTCCTTCTGGAGAAGGGCTACGACGTCCTCATGATCCGCGAGGGCGATGACGTTCAGCTGGACAATGTGGCCCGCACGCTGATGGCCAATGCCTACGCCGACTGCCATATCTCCATTCATTACGACGATTCGACAAACGACAAGGGCGCCTTCTACATGAGCGTGCCCAACATCTCCTCCTACCGGAATATGGAACCGGTCAAGTCCCACTGGAGACAGCACACCGCCCTGGGCGAGGCTGTCATTTCCGGACTCAGGGGCGCCGGCGTCAAGATCTTCTCGAGCGGCGCCATGGACTCCGACCTGACCCAGACATCCTATTCCACCATTCCCTCCATCGATCTGGAGGTGGGAGACGAGGGCTCCCCGCTGAACGATACGGTCCGCGGGAAGATCGCCGCCGGCATGGCCGCCGGTCTGGACAAGTATTTCCAGTGATAATATAATAAAGGTAACGTGCCGGGAGTACCGCGTGATAAGGCGCAGGCTCCCGGCTTTTTTCAGGAGGGAACTGCTATGTATGAAAAGGGAATGAAGACCGTCAGCGAATCCAGGGCAGAGTCCACCCACGCCCTTCGCTATCCGGATATCAACGGCCAGGGCAGGCTCTTCGGCGGACGCCTGCTGGAATGGATCGATGAGATCGCCGGCGTCGCGGCCATGCGCCACGCGGGCATGAACGTGGCCACCGTATCCATCGAGCACCTGGAGTTCAAGAAGCCGGCCTATCTGAACGATACCCTGGTCATGGTCGCCAACGTCACCCATGTGGGCCGGACCTCCATCGAGGTCCGCGTGGACACTTACCTGGAGGACCTTAAGACCGGTATGCGCCGGTCCATCAACCGGGCCTTCCTGACCGAGGTCTGTATCGATGAAAATGAAAAGCCGGTCCCGGTCCCCTACGGCCTCAAGATCGAGACCGTCTCCGAGCAGGCCAGGTGGGAGGGTGCCGAGAAGAGGATCGCCATCCGCAAGCAGGCCCAGCGGGAGGGGTTCTGACAAAATTTATAAGAATTTAACATAGATGACTGTAATCTTGTTGCCTTGTTCTGGTATAATATTTCATAGCGTCCAAATAAGATACTCCCGGCCAGTCCCCGGGTTCTACGGAAGGAGATCGGTATGCCTCTGCAGGATTATGAGAAGAGAAATTTGAGTCAGGTCAGACGCCTTGCCCCCGAATGTGTTGTCATTTTAAAGAAGAACGGCGACTTTCCGCTGAAGGCGGCAGGCGAGATCGCCCTCTACGGCAGCGGCGCGAGAAAGACCATCAAGGGCGGCACCGGATCGGGTGACGTGAACTCCCGCTTCAATATCAGCGTGGAGCAGGGCCTTGTGAAGGCCGGATTCAAGATCACCACAGGTGCCTGGCTGGATCAGTACGACGCCATCATCGCCGAGGCCCACAAGGCCTTCATCGCCGGCATCAAGGCCAAGGCCAAGGAAATGCACACCAACGCCATCATGGCGGGCATGGGCGCCGTCATGTCGGAGCCTGACTATGAGCTTCCGCTCGACGGCGAGGGCGACACCGCCATCTACGTCCTGGCCCGCAATTCCGGCGAGGGCAATGACAGAATACCCGAGAAGGGAGATATCTGCCTGTCCGACACGGAGATCAGGGACATCCTGGCCTGCAAGGAGAAGTATCCGCACTTTATGCTGGTCCTCAACGTGGGCGGCGTGGTGGACCTGACGCCTGTCCTGGACGTCGAGAACATCCTCTACCTGTCCCAGCTCGGCTCGGTCACCGGCGACGTGCTGGCTGACATCGTGCTCGGCAAGCGTTATCCGTCCGGCAAGCTGGCCTCCACCTGGAGCGCCTGGGAGGACTACGCCGCCATCGGCGATTTCGGCGACGAAAACGAGACCAATTACAAGGAAGGCATTTACGTCGGCTATCGCTATTTCGACAGCGTCGGCAAGAAGGCTCTCTTCCCCTTCGGCTTCGGCCTTTCCTACACAGAATTCAGCTCCGAGGTCACCTCTGTATTCCTGGAAGGTACCAAGGTGAAGGTGACCGCTTCCGTGACCAACACGGGCGCTTATCCGGGCAAGGAGATCCTGCAGGCTTACGTGACCTGCCCCTGGGGCATCCTGGACCAGCCTTATCAGAAGCTGGCCGGCTTTGCCAAGACAGCGGAGCTTGCGCCGGGCGAGACGGGGGAGGTCTGCATTTGCTTCAAGCTGGAAGACCTGGCCTCCTACGATGCAGCCAAGGCGGCCTATGTGCTTGAGCCCGGCAACTATATCCTGAGAGTCGGCAAGGACAGCGCCGATACTGAAAAGGCAGCGGTGATCAGTCTCGCCGAGGACGTACTGGTCCGGCCGCTGAAGAACGTCGGCGGCGAGCCCGGCTTTGAGGACTGGAAGCCCGAGAACACCTGGGCGGATGAAGACCTGACGGGCGTAGAGGTCCTGGAGGCCGATCCGGCAGCTTTCGCTTCCATCGAGTGGCCGGAGAACCATGCGCCGCGCGCTTCGGCCATGGCTCTGGTCAAGGATCTCTCCGACGCTGACCTGGTCTACCTGACCATCGGCAGTTTCGGCGGCGGCGGAGCCCTCTCCGTCATCGGCAGCGCCTCCTCCCGCGTGGCCGGTGCAGCCGGTGAGACGACGGACAAGATCAGCGGCGTTCCGGCTGTCGTCATGGCGGACGGTCCTGCCGGTCTCCGTCTCAGCAAGGAATACACCATCGGCAAGGACGGCAAGGCCAAGTCCATCGGCTCTGCCCTGCCAGCCGGTTTTGAGGATCTCCTGCCCAAGGCGGCGGTCGCCCTCATGAATCTTGCGAGCAAGCCCGGCCGCAATGACATCGTGCTCAACCAGTTCTGCACCTCTATTCCGATCGGCACGGCTCTTGCCATGAGCTGGAACCCCGCGGTCTGCGAGGCCTGCGGCGACATCGTGGGCAGAGAGATGGAGCGTTTCGGTGTCCACCTCTGGTTGGCCCCGGCCTTCAACATCCACAGGAGCCCCCTGTGCGGCCGCAACTTCGAGTACTGCTCCGAGGATCCCATGATCGGCGGTCTGGTCGGCGCGGCCATAACGGCCGGTGTTCAGAAGCATCCGGGCAGAGGTACGACCATCAAGCACTTCTTCTGCAATAACCAGGAGACCAACCGCTATCAGTCCAACAGCCACGTATCCGAGCGCGCTCTCCGCGAGATCTATCTGAAGGGCTTTGAAATCTGCATCCGTGAGTCGGCGCCGGCCGCCCTCATGACTTCCTACAACCTGGTGAACGGCACCCACACTTCCGAGCGAGGCGATATCCTGAAGGGTGTGCTCCGCGACGAGTGGGGCTACAAGGGTCTTGTCATGACCGACTGGGTCATCAGCCTGATGAGCAGCAAGAAGAGCACCTACCGCGTCGCCAAGTCTGCCCCGACCGTTAAGGCGGGCAACGACGTTTTCATGCCGGGCAGCGCCAGTGACTATAAGGGTGTTCTGACCGCCCTTCAGGGCAAGAATGCTGAGTTCACCCTCACCCGTGAGGAGGTCGAGCTGTGCGCGGCCAGAGTCGTGGAAACTGCCTGGGCGCTTGCCGGCAAGGCCTGATCCTGCCGGGCTGCGGCCGAAAGACCTGAGAAGCTCCCTCTGGGGGTAAGTTCAGTCATGTAACTCTTTGATGGAAGGCTCTGCGTACGCAGGGCCTTCGTTTTACTGAATGTATTTTCAGCTGAGGAAAGTCTGCATGAAGAAAATGAAGAAATGGCCGTTTGTCCTGGCGATTGCCCTGGTTGCATTTCTGGGCGTGCGGGCTGCTCTGACCCGGGTGGGGGAGCAGGCAGCCCAGGCCATCCAGGCCATGAACGTCGTGTCCGAGGTGGCGGAGCTGGGAGATATCGCCAGGACTGTCACCGGCACGGGCAGCCTGGCCAAGGTCAACTCCGAGGAGGTGGTCACCCGTGTGGGGCTGGTCACGGAGGAAGTCTTCGTCAGGGAAGGGGACGTTGTGGAGAAGGGGACGCCGATCGCCTCCTACACCAAGCTGTCCGTCCAGACGGAGCTCCTCGCCGTGCGCAAGAATATAGCCGCCAAGAAGAAGGAGATCGACGACCTGGACAAGGAGGCCGACGAGTATGAGCTGGAGAAGAGCGTGGCGGAGGGAGAGCTCAATGCACTCCGGAAGAGCCAGGCCGAGCTCGAAAAGCTCCTTGAGGACCCGGTCCTTAAGTCCGACGTGGCCGGTGTCGTCGAGACGGTCAACCTGAAGGCGGGCGAAAAGATCGTGAAGAACAGCTATTCCGGCGCTGCCGGACAGACATCCCCGGATGTTGACATTTCCTCCGCTTTTTCATCGGCCTTTGCCAATATGAGCGCCGAAGGGAGTGCCGGGACGGGGCCGGTGGTCTCCGCCGACGGCTATCACGTCTCTGCAGGCAGCGTCCGTACCCTTTCCTCTGAGAAGGCTCAGAATGCAGGCGGTTTTCGCCTCCTGTCCGCGGAGGAGCCTTTTGATCCCGCCCTGGATCCGCTCGAGGCGGTCGGTATTGATATCGGGGACGGATCCTCTCTGAGCGCCCTGTGCGCGCTCACGGTTCCGGTCACGGGAAATGCACCCCAGACCACGATTACGCTCGCGGAAGGTCAGACACTCATCGCGGAGCCCGTCGAGGTCGTCTGGGAGCCCGCCGTTTCCGGAAGCTTTGACGGGGGCGTGATCTATGGTGCGACTGTCACTCTGAGAGCCGCAGGAGACGGTTATTTCTATTCGACGGAGGAGCCGGAGAATATTGAGGTGTCCCTGCCCGGCGCTGTCCTGACGCAGTGGAGCGTGGGCGATACGATCGAGCCTGGAAAATACGGTTCCGTCACTGTCACAGCAGTCTATCCCATGACGGCGGCGGAACCTACTCCCACGGAGGAGCCGGGTGAGCCTACGCCGACAGAGGAGCCGGGCGAGCCTACGCCGACGGAAGAACCGGGCGAGCCTACACCGACGGAAGGACCGAGTGAGCCGACACCGACGGAAGAACCGGGCGAGCCTACACCGACGGAAGAACCGGGCGAGCCTACGCCTACGGAGGGACCGGAGGTGCCGACCCCGACCGGGCAAGTCACCCCCACGCCCGCTGATCCCGGCACCGTGACCCCGACCCCGACGGGCACTGTTCCCTTCCCGCCCGGAGAAGGCGGCCTGACGCCGGAGCAGATGCAGGTCCTCATCGAGTACCTGAGGACCCTGACGCCCGAACAGCTGGAAGAGCTGCTCAGGCGGGCCGGAGCCGGAAATATAGACCTGGATGGCCTGGACCTCACGGACTCTGTCCTGAAGGATCTCATCGAAGCGCTGAGTTCGGATTCCCTGATCACACTTCTGCAGACCCTCACGGACTCTCTTTCGACCAGCATACCGGACCTGATCAAAGCCCTGTCCGGCCTGACGGGCGGCGGTTCCGGGCTCGACCTGTCGTCCCTTTTGGGCGGCGGCTCCGGTGCGGGCCTCTCCGGCCTCGGGGGCGGCCTTGACCTCTCTGCCCTGACCGGCGGCGGGATGGACCTGTCCGCCCTGACCGGCGCCGGCTCCTCGGTGGACCTCATGGGTTCCGGGAGCTATGATCCGGACTACACGGCGGCTGTCACCGTCCTGCCCGGCTCCCTGGCGGTCCTGAGCATCAATGTAGACGAGCTGGACATCAACAGCCTGACCCTGGGCCAGGATGCGGTGATCACCCTGGACGCCCTCGAGGGACAGGAATTTGAAGGCGTGATCACCGACATCGCGGACGTGGCCACCCCTTCCGCGGGCAGCGCCAGATTTCCGGTGGAGCTGGTCCTCGTCAAGACGGACGACATGAAATACGGCATGAGCGCTTCAGCGGTCATCACGGTCAGCGAGTCCAAGGGCACGGTCCTCATTTCCATGGATGCCCTGCAGAGCGAGAACGGGCAGACCTGCGTCTATACGGAGCTGGACGAGAACGGCGAACCTTCCGGCCTCACGGCTGTGGAGACAGGTCTCTCCAGCGGGACCAAGGTGGAGATCGTGAGCGGCCTCAGCTCCGGCACGACCGTCTACTATAAGTCCAATGCCAATAACGGATTCCCCTTCGCAATGGGCAGGGGCGAAAGCGAGGACGAGGAATGATCATTTTTCGTGACGTCTCGCGGATCTACCGCATGGGCGATACGGAGCTCCGTGCCCTGGACCACGCCAACATGCATATCCGCGAGGGAGAGTTCGTCAGCATCATCGGGCCCTCCGGCAGCGGCAAGTCCACCCTCATGAACATCGTGGGGTGTCTGGACCTGGCCGACGAGGGGGAGTACTACCTGGACGGACAGGAGATCAGGCGTTATTCCGAGGATGCCCTGGCCAGGATCCGGAACAGGAAGATCGGGTTCATTTTCCAGAACTTTAATCTGATCGGGAGAATGGACGCCTATGACAACGTGGAGCTGCCTCTCATCTACCAGCGGGTGCCCTTCGGCGAGCGCCGGAGGCGGGTGGAGGAGGCCCTGGAGCGGGTCAGCCTGACTGAACGGGCCCATCACAGGCCCAACGAGCTCTCCGGCGGCCAGCAGCAGCGCGTGGCCATCGCGCGGGCCATCGCGGCGAGGCCCTCCATTTTCCTGGCGGACGAGCCGACAGGCAACCTGGACACGAAGACCGGCGAGGAGATCATGGCCCTCTTCCATGAGCTTCACGGCCAGGGCAGCACCATCGTGCTCATCACCCACGACCCGTCCGTGGCGGCCCAGGCGGACCGCCGGATCAACATCCTGGACGGACATGTGACGGAGGTGGACTGACATGCTGATCCAATCGATCAAGATGGCCTGGGAGTCCATCACCTCCAACAAAATGCGGTCCTTCCTGACCATGCTGGGCATCATCATCGGCGTTTTCGCCCTGGTGGTCCTGGTTTCCATCGTCTCCGGCGCCACCGGGTCCATCACGGACGCGGTCGCGGGCCTCGGGAGCGATTCACTGAATGTGACTGTCATCGATGATAAGGGTGCCGCCCTGACCCTCAGCGAGCTGAGGAGCTGGGCGGGGCAGGGCAGCATCGACCGCCTCTCGCCCACGAGCACGGTGAACGCCACCGTCAGGTGCCGCCACAATTCAGAAAATGCAAACATCTACGGCGTCGTGCCCGAGTACATGGACATCGAAGGGCTCGAGCTTGCCGCCGGCCGCTTCCTCAAGGAGCCGGACATCACCAACAGCACCAACGTGATCGTGGTCTCCGAGGCCATGCTGACGGACATCCTGAGCACCTCGGCCGCCTCGGCCCTGGGCTCGACGGTCCGGGTGAACGGCGTTCCCTACGAGGTCATCGGCGTTCTGGCGGAGGAGGAGGACAGCACGGCCTCCCTCTTCAGAATGACCAACTATACGGGCTACATTCCCTACAGCTCGGCCATCCGCCTGTCCGGCCTGGGCACCCACAGCATCACGACCTTCTCGCTCTCCGCGGTGGGCGGTGACCTGGACACGGCGGAGAAGGAGATCGGCGAGATCCTGACGGAGCGGTTCGAGGGGGACAGCGAGGCCTTCTACGTGATGAATTTCAACAGCGTCATGGGCGTCATGTCGGATATCAACGGTACCCTGTCCCTGCTTATGGGCGGCGTGGCCGGCATCTCTCTACTGGTGGGCGGCATCGGTATCATGAACATTATGCTGGTCTCCGTCACCGAGCGGACGAAGGAAATCGGCATCCGCAAGGCCATCGGGGCGGACCGAAAGACAATTCTGCTCCAGTTCCTCATAGAAGGGCTCATGGTATCCATCCTGGGCTGCATCATTGGGCTGATCCTGTCCTGGATCGCCCTGCGGTTCGTGACCAGCCTGGCAAACAATATCACATTCCGGCTGGACCCCAAGGTGGGGCTGCTGGCGGCGGGCTTCTCGCTGGGGATTGGGCTCATTTTCGGGCTTTATCCGGCCAACAAGGCGGCCAGCAAGAAGCCGATCGACGCGCTGCGGTATAATGGGTAGGGATTTTAAGAATCAGGGACGCTCCTGTTTTCTCATTTTTCGAAATGCTTCGATAAATGAGAAAACAGGAGCGTCCCTGATTCTCAAAAGCAGCGTCGGGTGAGACAAAGGGACGGCTCTTTTTAACCATAATCTACGATTTTGGTAAAAAGAGCCGTCCCTTTGTCTCCCCTTTGTCTTATTCGACGCGGAGGATACTGCCGAGGATCCTCCTGGCGCAGATCTCCATCTCTTCTCTCGAGAGCAGGCCTTTGGCCTTGGCCTCAAGGAGCCTCTCCGGGAAGCCGGTGCCCATCTTGACGTCGTTGCCGGCCTTGACCTCCTTGTAGTGCTCGCCGGCCGTCCACCAGTCGGTGGTGACGAAGCCCTTGTAGCCCCACTCATCGCGGAGGATGCCGGTCAGCAGGTCGCGGTTTTCCGAGGCCCGGTGGCCGTTGATGACATTGTAGCTGGACATGATGCTCCAGGGGTCGGCCTCCTTCACGATGATCTCGAACTGCTTTAAGTAGATCTCGCGGATGGCCCGCTCGGAGGCTCTGGAATCGGACTCCTTGCGGTTGGATTCCTTGTCGTTCAGGGCGAAGTGCTTGGGCGTCGCGCCGATGCCGGCGGCCTGGATGCCGCGGACCTTGGCTGCTGCCTGGCGGCCGGCCAGGAGCGGATCCTCCGAGAAGTACTCGAAGTTGCGCCCGCACATGGGGCTTCTGTGGATGCAGACCGCCGGGGTCAGCCAGAAGGCGATGTTGTTCTCCTTGACCTCCATGGCGCCCGCGTAGCCGACCTTTTCGACGACTTCCGGATCCCAGGTGCAGCAGAGTAGGGTCTCGATGGGGAAGGCTGTGGTGCAGACACCGACGCCGGGCAGGATGCGGAGGCCGGCCGGGCCGTCCGCCGTGGTGGCGTTGGGGATGCCGTGGCTGGGCAGGTTGCCGTAGCCGAAGGTGTTGGAGACGCCCATGTCAGGCTGGCCGCCGAGAAGGTTGGCGAGCTCCTCGTCCGTGAGCTGGGCGATGAGGTCGTCCAGGGTGGCCTTGCCCTCCTCCACGTCGATCAGGTGGATGACCGGATCATTCTCGGGGCGGCCGCGCCAGTCGCGCATCTTTCTGGGAACGGCCACGACCGCGGGCTGCATGCCGTCCACCTCGGAGAGCGGGAGCGGCGTGAGGCCGTTGGCATTTTTGTCGTTGGGCTCGGTCTGCGGCAGGGCCTCGAAGCTACCGTCGGAGAGCATGCGCTCCTTGAGCTGGCTGGGCACCATCTTTGCGGTCAGCTGCTCTGTGACGACGTCCTCCTCCAGGGTGTAGAGGAAGTCCACGGGGGCGGCCGAGCGCACGCAGGTGCCGACGAAGAAGGCGTAGCTGCCCTTCTCCAGGACATAGGCGGACCTGGCCACCTTGCCCAGGTCGTCGTAGGAGGCCATCTGGCTCACCGGGAAGGAAATGAAGACCTGCTGGCTCTCGCCGGGCTGGAGCTCCCGGGTCTTCTGATAACCGGCCAGGACCTTGGCGGGCTTGCCGAGCCTGCCCTGGGGCGCGCCGTAGTAGACCTGAACGACCTCGCGGCCGGCCCGGGTGCCGGTGTTGGTGACGAGGGCGGTCACCTGAATGTTGTCATTTTCCAGGCAGGCGGCGGCGCCGGTGACGGAGAAGGTGGTGTAGGAGAGGCCGAAGCCGAAGGGGTAAATGACCTTGTCGGCCGCGCCGGGAATCGTCTCAAAGTAGCGGTAGCCGACGTAGATGTCGTCGGTGTAGTCCACATGCTCCAGAGACTCGTGGAAATTGTAGGTGGAGGGGTAGTCCTTGAGATCGGCCGCGAAGGTGTCGGAGAGCTTGCCGGAGGGGTTGCCCTTTCCGACGAGAAGCTCTGCTTCCGCCAGGCCGCCTTCCATGCCGCCCTGCCATGCCAGCATGGCTGCCTGGATCCTGTCGTTCCCGGCGAACCACTTGGTGTCGACCATGCCGCCTACGTTGAGGAGGACGATGACCTTGGAGAAGACTGTGGTGACCGCGTCGACCATGGCTTTCTCGGCGCGGCTCAGATAGAAGTCGCCGTCCTCAAAGATCTCGGCCGCCGTGTCCACCAGGTGGGCGGAGTAGCCGTCCAGGCCTTCGATCCGCTTGCCGGGCTCAGACCGGTCCCAGCCTTCGCCGGAGTAGCGGCTCAGGGAGATGACGGCCGTGTCGGTGTAGGCGGCGGCCTTCTTCACGAGGTCCGCCGGGAGCGCGGGCTCGGCGATCATGCCGGGCATGCCGCCTTTGGCGTATTCCGCGGAGACATAATCGCGGTAGAAGCCGATGGTATCGTCAAAGATGTGGATATCCGGCTGGACGGAGAGGCCGTCGTAGAGGTTGTGGACGTAGGAGACAGTGACGTCGCCGCTGCCACCGCCGCCCTTGACATAGTCAAAGGTGGCCTTGCCGAAGAGGGCGATGCGGGCGCCTTTGGCCAGGGGGAGGAGATTGCCTTCATTTTTCAGGAGGACCATGCCTTCCTTGGCGGCGTTCTTGGAGAGCATGCGGTGAGAAGCGCTTTCGGTGATGCGGGTGCCGTTCTCGCCCAGGGGGAGGACAGGCTGGTACTTTAATCTTGCCCAACGTTCCATATGCGATTTCCTTTCTTAAGAATTTGGGGGTGCAGAACAAATAGTCTGATAATACTATAGCATAGGGGATGGAAAAGAGGGGCAGTCCTTTTTCCAAAATCATATTATTTTGGGAAAAAGAATCCCCCTCTTTCCCGAGGGGGGACTGCAATGGTAAAATATCACTTAGGACCCGGTATGTGCGGGCCTGAAAGGAGTTCATATGGATCGCTTTTTCAGCTTCGACAGCCCTGTGATGCGGTTCCTGACCAAGACCGCGGACCTCATTATTCTGAATGTCCTGACCATGCTGTGCTGCCTGCCGGTGATCACCGCGGGCGCTTCCTTCGCGGCCATGCACTACGTGCTGCTTCAGCTCGTGCGGGGCGAGGAGAGCTATATCATCAGGACCTTTTTTGCCCAGTTCAAGGCCAATTTCCTGAAGGCCACCGCATTGTGGATCTTCTTTCTGGTCCTCTTTGCGGGTATCGGCGCCGGTTTCTTCCTGATTTTGAGGGGCGGCGGGTCGACCCTCGTGCTGGTCGGAGAGGGCGTTCTGGGTCTGGTGATTTTCATGCTCTTTCTGTGGGCCTTCCCTCTCCAGGCCAAGTTCGAGAACACGCTGGGCGGCACACTGAAAAATGCCTACATGCTCGCCTTCCTGAAGCTCCATTACACCATCGCCATGGTGCTGGTCACTGTGACGGTCACGGCTCTCTGGGTTGCAGCCCGGCGGTTCATTTTCCTGGGCTTCATGCTGGGAATGACCCTGCCGGC
>CACXEL010000019.1 GCA_902766655.1 uncultured Lachnospiraceae bacterium
AGGAAGATGCGGGCAATCATGAGACGCTGCATCTGGCCGCCGGAGAGCTCGAAGGGATACTTGTTGGTCAGCTCCGCATACTTGAGGTTTACGAAGGAGCAGGCCTCCGTCATGAGTCTCTCCTTCTCCTCCTTGGACGCGTTGCCGAGGCCCCGCATTCTCAGGCAGTCGAGAAGGACTTCGTCGATCTTGTGGAAAATATTATAGGAAGAGAAGGGATCCTGGAAGATCGGCTGAATGTTCTTCCAGTACTCTTTTCTCTTGGCTGCCGTGGAGATATCTCTCGGCTTGCCCTGGAATTCGATTGTTCCCTCCGTGACGGAAATGAGGCCAAGCAGCATCTTGGAGATGGTCGTCTTACCCGAACCGGACTCGCCGACGATGGAGATGATCTCGCCCTCGTTGAAGTCGAAGTCCACATGGTCCACCGCCGTGAATGCCTTGTTACCCACGCCGAAGGTCTTCGTCACGCCTCTGCCGACGAGGCAGGGTTTCTTTCGCTGGTCATTGCTCACTTGCATACACCTCCCTCAGCTTTTCGACAGAGAAGTGGCACTTGTACTCTCTGTGTCCGTCAAAGTACGTTGTCTGGGGCTCCATACCTCTGCAGGCGGCCGTTGCATACGGACATCTGGGGGCGAAACGGCAGCCGGCGGGCGGATTCTTAAGGTTGGGCGGTGTGCCCGGAAGTGCCGTCAGCTTGCGGTCCTTGACGCCGGACTCGGGAACAATGATGGATCCCATCAGGCCTTTGGAGTAAGGATGAACAGGGTCGAAGACCATCTCCTGGGCGGTGCCCCGCTCGACGATCTGGCCCGCATACATGACCATGATATCGTCGGTGACGTTGTAGAGAAGCGGAAGCTCGTGGGTGATGAAGAGCATCGACTTGATGTAGCCCTTCGCCATCAGGTCACGCATCATTTTGATGACCATCTTCTGGGAAGTGACATCAAGGGCCGAGGACGGCTCGTCCGCAATCAGGACCTTGGGAGAAAGGATCGTTGAAATCGCGATTACGGTCCTCTGTTTCATACCGCCTGACAGCTCCACCGCGTGTCTGTTCAGGATATCCTCCGGCAGGCCCAGGATCGCGAAGCGCTCCCTGGCTACGTCGTAGATTTCCTTCTTTGTCATCTGAATACCATGGGCCTTGAACACATCCTCGATGAATCTGATGATCTTCATCGTGGGGTTGAGTGCATTCATGGCTGCCTGCGGAATGTAGGCAATGTCGCTGCCGAGGACGGTCTTTCTGACCTCCTCCGGCTTCATCCTGGCAATGTTCTTGCCGTCGATGATGATATCTCCGCTCATATAATGCAGCGGTGCAAAATAGTAGCCCATGAGGGACAGGGCAAGCGTGGACTTGCCGCAGCCGGACTCACCGGCTATACCGAGAGACTTTCCTTCCTCGACCTTGAGCGAGACGTTGTTGACGGAGTAGACGTCCTCGTGGAATCTGGTGATGTACTTGGTATTGAGGCCATTGACCTCGAGCATTACTTTTCCCATATTCGCGCCTCCTTCGTCAGTCTCTCAGCTGCGGGTTGAAGACCTGGTCGAGACCGGTATTCATCAGGTTCAGCGAGAAGGAAATGAGAGCAATCATCAAGATGACCGGGAAGTATGCCCACCAGGAGCCGTTCAGGTGCGCCGCGTACTGGGTGGCCCAGTTCATCATGAGACCCAGGGTGGCGTTCTTGGTGGTGGCGGGTCCGAGGCCGAGCATGGACAGCTGGGCTTCCGCCAGGATGCCGGAGGAGATCTGGAGGATGAGAGCCATGACAACGTAGGAAGCGATGTAAGGCAGGACATCCGTGAAGATGATCCTCAGCATGCTGTGGCCGGACAGCTTGGAGAGGTTGACGTGGTCGCGGTTCCTCAGGGAGATGACCTGGGAGCGGACGGAACGCGTCGTCCAGGGCCAGGCTGTGATTCCGATGATGACGGCGACCAGGGTGACGCCTCTGGCTGCATTTCCGACAGAGTAGGAAATAAGGATCAGGATGATGAAGGACGGGATAACGGTGAAGAGGTTCGTGATGAACATGATG
>CACXEL010000020.1 GCA_902766655.1 uncultured Lachnospiraceae bacterium
CTGGGATAGAGGATCCGGATCACCGGGTAGGACAGGACCGTGAGGCCCACCGCGGCCGGAATGGCGATGAAGGTGGAAAGCTTCATGCACTCGTTGACCTGGCCCGCCGCCTCCTTCCTGTTGCCTGCCGCAAGCGCCGAGGCGACAACGGGAATGAGGGCCGTCGACGTGGCGGAGGAAAGGGCGATCGGAATGTTGAGGATCGGTCGGACCCTGTAGGAGTACAGAGAGTACTGGCGGCTGATTTCGATGGGCGTGTACTTTCTCCAGAGCATGAGGTAGGTGAAGATGTTCTGGTTGATGATGCCCGACACGTTGTAGATGAAGGTCGCGAAGATGATCGGCGTCACCATGAGGAAGATGACCTTGAAGACCGCGCCGTAGGACTCGTTCCTGGATTTTTTATCGCGGCTGCAGTTGCGCCGGATCGTCCTGCCGTTGACGATGTAGACGAAAAGCATGAACAGGATGCCCGTCACGACGCCCATGCCGGTGCCCAGCGTTCCGCCGGCTGCACCGTAACGGCCCGTCAGATTCTCATCCCCCACATAGGCGCGGGTGAAGACCCACGCGGCGCCTACGGAGACCATGGCGTTCACGACCTGCTCCACAACGCGGGATACGCCGGTCGGGAACATGGTGTTCTGGGCCTGGAAATAGCCGCGGAGGCAACCCAGAATGCCTGACAGAAGAATGGTCGGCGCCAGGACCCGGAGGGCCAGGACCGCGTCAGGCTGCCCTTTCAGGAGAAGGGGCGCACCGAAAAACGCGAAGATGCCGCCGACGCCGCCCACCATGAGGACATAGTAAAGGGAGGCACGGAAGACCTTCTGGGCGTCCTTGTAGCGACGGACAGCCAGCCGGTCCGCCATGACCTTGGAGATGGCCGTCGGTATGGAATAGGAGGAAATGAGGAGGATAATGGTATACCACTCATAGGCATACTGATAATATCCGTCGCCCGCGTCCCCTATGATCATGTGAAGAGGGCTGCGGTAAACGAGGCCGATCACACTGCACAGGAGCTGTGCTGCCATGAGAAAGGCCGCCTCACGGACGACCGTCGTGTTTTTCTTTGCCATTTATGAAATACGCCTCATTTCTTTTGATAGATAACAGGCAGGGCGCTTATTCCCTGTTGGCGTCGGCCCAGTCGATGGGCTCGAGGCCGTTCGCAATCAGAAAATCGTTGGTCCTGGAGAAAGGCCGGCTGCCGAAAAACCCATTGTAGGCAGACAGCGGACTGGGGTGTGGCGACTCCACGATCAGGTGTTTGGGATTGCGGATCAGCGCCTTCTTCCGCCTTGCCTGGCCGCCCCACAGAATGAAGACAATCGGCCTGTCCTGGGCTGCAACAGCCCGGATCGCGGCGTCCGTAAAGGTCTCCCAGCCGATATCTTTGTGGGAGTTGGCCTGGTGGGCCCGCACGGTAAGCACCGTGTTGAGAAGAAGGACGCCCTGCTCCGCCCAGCCGGTCAGGTCACCGGATGCGGGGGGCGTGCAGCCCAGATCGTCCTGCATCTCCTTATAGATGTTGACGAGGGACGGCGGGATCCGGATCCCCTTGTGGACCGAGAAGCACAGCCCGTTGGCCTGGCCCGGCTCATGGTAGGGATCCTGGCCCAGTATGACGACCTTGACCTTCTCGAGCGGCGTAAAATGAAAGGCGTTGAACATGTCCACACTGGGCGGGTAGATCTCCCGCGTGCGGTATTCATTCAGCACCGTTTTGTAGAGCTCCCGGTAGTAAGGCTTCCCGAACTCGGGCTTTAAAGCCTTCTCCCACTCTCCCGTGATAGCCATCTGCTTGTCCTCCGCCCGTTGGGCCTCTGTCTCAGACTCTTCTGACCGGAATATTCCGTCCGCCGAGGTATCCCTTGACTTCGGCGATGCGCATGACCTTATAGTGGAAAAGGGAGGCGGCCAGCGCTGCGTCGGCGCCGCCCTCCGTCAGGGCATCCGCAAAATCTTCCAGCGTTCCGGCCCCGCCCGAGGCGATGACCGGCACGCCGACCGCGTCGGAGACGGCGCGCGTCAGTTCAATATCGTAGCCGGCGCGGGTGCCGTCACAGTCCATGGACGTGAGCAGGATCTCCCCGGCGCCAAGCTCTACGGCCTTCTTTACCCACTCCAGGCAGTCGATGCCTGTGTCCAGGCGTCCGCCATGCTTGTAGATCGTCCATCCCTGCCCGTTGGCCCGCCGCTTGGCGTCCACGGCCAGAACGATGCACTGGCGCCCGAACTTCCAGGCGCCCTCCCGGATCAGGTCCGGGTTGTCGATGGCCGCCGAGTTGACCGATATCTTGTCTGCGCCGGCTCTGAGGATCCTCCGCATATCCTCCACGGTGCGGATGCCGCCGCCCACCGTGAAGGGAATGAAGACCTGGGCCGCCACGCGCTCCACCATATCGACAACGGTATCACGGCGGTCCGAGGAGGCGGTGATGTCGAGGAAGACAAGCTCGTCCGCTCCCTCCCTGTCATAAATCCTGGCCTGCTCCACGGGATCGCCGGCATCGATCAGGTTGACAAAGTTGACGCCTTTGACCACGCGGCCGTCTTTTACGTCCAGGCAGGGGATAATTCTTTTTGTCAGCATTTGCATCCATCCTTTGCTACCGTCCGGTGGACGGGTCAGACTGCAGGAAAACCGGTATGGGTCTCATTTCACATGCCGCATGTATATCCACAGGGCATTATACAGCCATAAAATTGGTGAGGATCTGAAGGCCCACCTCGCCGGACTTCTCCGGGTGGAACTGGCAGCCAAAAATATTGCCGCTCTCGACGGACACGTCCGCCGTATCCGTGTAGGTCATGGTCGCCCGGACCGTATCCGGATCCTGCGCCTTCACGTAGTAAGAGTGCACGAAATAGACGTAAGAGCCATCCGGCACGTTCCTGAAAAGCCGTCCGCTGTTCTTAAGGTCCAGGCTGTTCCACCCGATCTGGGGGATCTTGAAGCCCGGCCTGTCCGTAAAGCGGACCACATGACCCGGAAGAAGACCCAGCCCTTCCGAGCCGGGAGACTCCTCGCTGTCCTCGTAGAGAAGCTGCAGGCCCAGGCAGATCCCCAGGAAGGGGCGCCCGTCAGAGGCTGCCCTGCGGACCAGGTCCGTCAGGCCGTATTCATCCAGCTTTTTTCTGGCA
>CACXEL010000021.1 GCA_902766655.1 uncultured Lachnospiraceae bacterium
ATGGTGATCACGCCCTTCATCACCATGCCCATGCTCCGGCTCCTCAACACGCCGGAGACTATCATCGGCTGGTGTGACACCTACCTGAAGATCATCTTCATCGGCATCCTGGGCTCAGCCTTCTACAACATCATCTGCGGTATCCTGAGGGGACTGGGGGACGCGACGTCGGCTCTCATTTACCTGCTGGTGGCGACGGGCATCAACATAGTCCTGGACTACACCTTCGTGGCCATCCTGGGCATGGGCGTGCCGGGCGTTGCCCTGGCTACGGTCATCGCCCAGTTCTTCTCCGCCATCCTCTGTCTCAGGCGGCTCATGCAGCTGACGGACCTCTTCGACCTCAACTGGGATTACCTGAAGCCGGACGGCAGGTACATGATGGAGCTCATCCGTCTGGGCGTTCCCAGCGGCGTCACCCAGGCCATCTTCTCCCTGTCCGCCATCATCGTCCAGTCCCTGACCAACAGCTTCGGCGAGACCTTCATCGCCGCCAACGTCATCATCATGAGGATCGACGGCTTCGTCATGATGCCGGCCTTCTCCTTCGGATCGGCCATGACTACCTACGCCGGTCAGAACGTCGGCGCGGGCAAGCTGGACCGGGTCCGCCAGGGGGCCAAGGAGGGCACGCTGATCGCCGTGGGGACTTCCGTGGTCCTGACCATTCTGATCCTCCTCTTCGGCCGCTTCCTCATGGGCATCTTCACGAAGACGGAGGAGCTCATCACGCTGAGCTTCAACATGATGAAGATCCTGGTCGTGGGCTACATTGCCATGGAGGTCACCCAGTGTCTCTCAGGAGTCATGCGAGGTGCCGGCGACACGCTGACGCCCATGTGGGTCTCCATGATCACGACGGTCGGGATCCGTATGCCGCTGGCCTACGGAATCGCCTACCTGACGCGGTCCGCGGAGATGCCCAGGGGCAACAGCGCCTGCATCTTTATCTCCCTCCTCATCTCCTGGGTGCTCGGTGCACTCATGACGGTGACCATGTACCACTTCGGGCGATGGAGAAAGACGGCCAGCTTCCGGATGGCTTCGGGGGATTGACGGTTTTACAATCATATAAGCTGTGCTATAATGATGGGGACTGCCGGACGGCGGTCCCCGTTTTTGCTGAGAGGAGGTGCCGTTGTGAAAGAAAAGCGAAAAAAGAGGGATTTCCTGCTGGACATCTTTCTGGCGGCGACGGTGGTGGACACGGTCATCATTTCCATTCTCGTCCTCATCCTGTCGACCATGCTGGCGGTGGCGGTCTTTATGGCCATGGGCCTCTTTCTTCTCTGGACGGGCGCCCTCGTCTTCCAGATGCTCCTTTATATAGTCAGACTGAGGTTCTACACGGCCGCGGGCTTTCTGGGTGCGGGCATCTTCGCCATGGGCGCGGCGCTGCTGATGTTTACACTTTTTGTCAGGCTGGTCAAAGCCTACCCGGACGTGATCCGGTTCTTCAAGCACTTTCTGCTCCTGGCGACACCCGACAAGGAGAGCCTGAGCGGGCAGGTGCTGAGGACCGTGAGGAAGTTCAGGCCCTACATATTTATCATCCTCATTGTGCTTGGCCTGGGCTGCCTCATTCTCTCGGGTCTCTTCGGCGGACTCTCCCCGGTCGTGACCTTTATCCAGAGAAATTTCAGTTTTAAAGGCCTTTTCACGGTCTATAAGAGGATGCTGGGAAGATGACACTTCAGAATTTTATCGATATCTATCACAATTCGAGCAAGCGGTCCATCATCGTCTATCTGGTGCTGAGGATCCTGACGCTTTTCTGTCTGGTCCGCGAACTCATGCTGGGTAATTACGGCAATGCCTTCCTGTGCGTGATCACCCTCCTCCTTTTCGCCATCCCCTTTTTCGTCAAGGACAAGCTCTACATCAGTCTTCCGAGCGGGCTCGAGATCATCATCTTCTGCTTTATCTTTGCGGCGGACATTCTCGGGGAGATCAATAATTTTTACGGGCAGTTCAGGCTCTGGGACACCATGCTCCACACGCTGAACGGATTCCTGGCGGCCAGCGTCGGCTTCAGCCTGGTGGACCTGCTCAACACCCGCGTGCGGAACTTCCAGCTGGCCCCCGTCTTTGTGGCGATCGTGGCCTTCTGCTTCTCCATGACGGTGGGCGTGACCTGGGAATTCATGGAGTTCTCGGCGGATACCTTCCTGAAGACCGATGCGCAGAAGGACAGGATCGTGCGGGACATCTACAGCATCGAGCTGGATCCCAGACG
Organism: uncultured Lachnospiraceae bacterium; assembly: GCA_902766655.1. Classification (GTDB taxonomy): domain Bacteria; phylum Bacillota; class Clostridia; order Lachnospirales; family Lachnospiraceae; genus Chordicoccus. The sequence continues at coordinate 2,237 of CACXEL010000021.1, forward strand.
GTCCAACACCGTTGTTCCGGTGCGGGGGATCGACCATACGGTGCTCTACGACAGAGACGGCAACGTTCTCATGACGGTGGAGGGCGGTTATCTTGACATCGGTCTCATCGACACCATGAAGGACCTGATCGTCAACATGATCGGCGCCGTCGTCTTCTCGGTATTCGGTTATCTCTACATAGCTGACCGTGATCATTACAGGCTGGCTGAGAGTTTCCAGATCGAGCGGCTCAAACGGCCGGAGGAGGACGGGGCGGAAGAGCCCCTGGATACCGAATAGTTTTGTAATATCTGTGCAACATTTGACGGCCGTTTGGCTGTCTACACTATAGAAGGAGAAATCCCGAACAGGTGAAGTCATGACAGAAGCATTGAATATGAGATGGGAGCCGGCGGAAGGAATCACCGGCGGACGATCCTTGATACGCGCATTCACGGTCTGGGCAGCGGGTCTTTTCAGGTTGTCCGTATTTGCCGCGGAGACATCTGAGGCAGCCGATGGAAGCGGTGAGACGACAGCGAAAGCGGAAGGCGCGCTGGCCCATGACGCGGCCAGGGCCATGGATGCCTACGGCAACAGCATCCTCCGCCTTTCCTACAGCTACCTCCACAATATGGAGGACGCGGAGGACATTCTCCAGGAGACGCTGATCCGCTACATAAAGAAGGCGCCTCCCTTTGAAAATGAACGCCACGAGCGGGCCTGGCTCCTCACCGTGGCGGCCAACCTCTCCAAGAACCGGATCAAGTTCAACCGCTTTCGGGATTACGACGAGCTGAACGAGGAGCTGGTGGCCGAGGACAGGGACGACCTCTCCTTCGTATGGGAGGCCGTGAAGTTCCTGCCTGTCAGGTACAGGGAGGTCATCCACCTTTTCTATCAGGAAGGCTACGGCAGCGCCGACATAGCAGCCATCCTGGGCCAGAAGGATGCCACCGTCCGGTCCAACCTCAAGCGGGGCCGGGAGAAGCTGCGGGCCATCCTCGAGGAAGAGTACGATTTTACAGGCGGCGATGAGTGAGGTCTGAGGATATGAAATACAATGAGATCATGGATAGGATCCGGGTCGACGAGGCCATGCGCAGCCGGGTGCTGCAGAAGGTCTCAGAAGCTGCGGAGAGTGAGGAAGAGCCGGGTAAGGTTACGGACCTCAGGGGGCGGCTGACCGTGAAGCGGGTGCTTCCGGTGGCAGCGGCCGCTGCGCTGGTGCTGATCATCGGAAGCGCAGCCGCAAGCGGTGTTTTCTCCCGGAACAATGCGACTGCTGCGTCGGCGCCTCAGGAGAGCGCGGCGCTGGCAGAGGAGTACGCCATGGATTCCGCGGAGAGTGATGAGATGGCCGCCGAGGCTTATGAGTCTGAGGCGACTGAAGAGGCTGCTTCCGGAAATGCGGTGGGCAACGCACTGGCAAGCGCAGAGACCGAGGCGGCGGCCGAAGATAAGCCGGAGGCGGAGACCTGGGACAAGAGTCTTGAGGAAGGCGAAGAGGAAGCTGCCGATGAGGCGGTGGAGACTCCGGCTGAAGAGGCGGAGGAGATTTCCGGCGGGACTGCGGAGACGGCCGCAGAAGGCGCGGAGGCCGGGGCGGAAGCGGACGGCGCCGGACCTGCCTCGTCCGAACCGACGGATACACCCGTCCAGGTCGGGACAATAACAGAGCTCAGCGAGCTGGCAGGTTTTGAGGTCCGGGAGCTGACGAATTTGCCATTCGAATTGACCGCAGTCACCTACTTGTATCAGGCCGGCCAGGGTGCCAGGATCGTCTATGAAAGCGGCAGTGAGGAGGCCGTCTTCACAATGACCGATGAGGAGGCGCCTGCCACAGAATTCTCCTCCTACGAGGATGTCATGGTCATCCACAGCGGCGGGCGGGAGATTGCTCTCTGCGGCGCGGACAGGAAGTACACGCTGGCGGTCTGGGAGGCCGACGGTCATGCCTGCTCTCTGGAGCTTTCATCGGCCAGAAGCCAGTCTGTCTGGAGGAGAATAGGATTCGTGTGAAGAATACATGACTGAACGCACAAAAGGCGGCGGTCCTCGTTTCCCTGAGGACCGCCGCCTTTTTGTGCAATCAGTCGTTGATGTCGACCGGCGACCGCAGGGTCACCATCTCGAAGAAGTCGAAATCCGCGCATTTTCTGTGGAAGACCTTGTCGGCGCAGGTGATACCGACCATGGTACCGGTGAACTCGCCGTACTTACAGAATTCATCGGAGAATTTGGTCGTGTCGAAGACCCGGCCGATGTGCTGGTAGTTCTCGCCGTCCAGGCTATAGGAGAAGCGGGAACGGCGGCCGTCGATGGTCAGGCGGAGCCAGATGGGGGTGTCCGGCACCGGCGTCCGGGTGTTCAGGAACTCGGTGCGCTCGCCGTTCTCCAGGGACAGGACCGAGATGGCGCTCTGGCCCAGGGAGTCGCTGCGGTACTTGCGGAGGTTGACGTAGTTCATGTTGTCGTAGTATAAAATGAGGCCCGCGCTCTCCTTGTGGACGGAGGGCGAAAAGTCCATTTTGGTCGTCACCTGAACGTGGACGGAGGTCAGTTTTCTGGCCAGGATGCTCACCGAGTTGAGGGAGGTCCTGGACTCCTGGCCCCGCATCCTGAGCCAGCCGGGCCGGCTCGTCAGGTCCACGAAGGTGGAGGGCATGATCCTGGGCGCGTAGTACCAGGGCGCCAGCAGGGCATTGCCGTGGCAGTCGGGCTGGGCGTTCGCAGGTGCTTCGTCGAAGTCGTCGCGGGCAGGAATCGGCGGATAGACCACCTCGGGCAGTCCTGTCTCCGGGACCTGGACCTTGGCCATGCAGCTTCCGTCCGCCATGCGGAGCCAGCCGTCTTCGGTCCAGACCATCTTCTGGATGGCGGTCTCGCGGCCGAGCGTGCAGCGCAGCTCCGGCACGAAGGGCCTGGCTGTCAGGTGTACCAGGTAGGTCTCCGGTCCGATGCCCGGGACGTCGAAGTCGACGTAGCTGCCGTGGCCTGACTTCTGGAGAATCGACTCGTGATTGTAGTAGCGTGGCTTCAGGTGGTCCCAGTCGGCCCGCTCGTTGGAGTAGCCGGGGACGGAGGTCACGATCGGATTCGTCGGATCCGGTTCGTAAGGGCCGTAAGGGGAATCGGATCTTGCCATGGTCACGCAGTGGTTGTAGCCGGTGCCGCCTTCGGCGCACATGAGGTAGTATCTTCCGTTATGTTTGGTCAGATGCGGCGCCTCGATGCAGCCGCGGTCAGTACCGCCCCAGTAGACGCGCCTGGGATAGTCCAGGATCCTTTTTTCGACCGGATCGTATTCGGCCACGCAGATGGCGCCGGGCTTCTCGTAGCCGTCGCGGGTCTCCCAGTCCAGGGCGACCACGTATTTTCTGCCGTCATCGTCGTGGAGGATGGAGGCGTCGAAGCCGTTCGAGTGGAGGTAGACGGGCTCGCTCCAGGGGCCGTGGATATCCTTGGCCGTGATCAGGAAGTTGTCCACGTCGAAGTAGCGTGCGTTCATGGAGTTCATGACGCCGTAGACCACGTAGAAGAGGTCTTCATTTTCCGAATAGGTCAGGCAGGGGGCCCAGATGCCCTTGGCGGAGGGCAGCTTGCGCAGATCCGCCTGGTGCATGTCCGTGAGGACGTGGGTGATGAGCTCCCAGTGCTTGAGATCCCGGGAGTGGTAAACGGGCAGGCCGGGCATCCACTCGAAGGAGGAGACGATCAGGTAAAAATCCTGGCCTTTACGGCAGATACAGGGGTCCGGATTGAAACCGGGAAGAATCGGGTTTTGAATCATAAATCAATCTCCTAAAACCGGGAACCAGCCCTCGTCCACGCACTTGCCAAGATCCCAGGCATCCCAGCCCTTCCAGGAAATGTCGTTGGCAGTATCGAGCAGGAGCTTGTAGCTCCAGTAGAAGAAGCCGGAGCCCTTGTCCCAGGCCTTCAGCTGGGCCTCAGCCAGGGCGTTGTAGATGCGCTTCTTCTCCTCGGCGGAGATTTCGGTGGTGTTGTCGGAGAAATCCACACCGTTCAGGACAGTCTGGCCGCCCTTGGTGTCCTGGCCGACAGCCAGGGAGTTGAAGAGGCACCACTCGCCGACGACCACGTCGACGTACTCCTGGACCTCGGCGATATCCTTCTCATAATGCTCGGAAATGAAGCCAAGATATCCCTCCAGCGTCTGCTCGCAGCCGTACATCTCGGCCATCATGAGGTACTGGTGGGTGTCGAGGACGACGTTCTCGAACTTCTCCTCGGCGAAGAACTCCTTCCAGGCCTTGAGCAGGAAGGCGTCGTGGAAGACCACCTTGGCGTCGGCCTTGACGTTGGGACGGATCCTGGCGTAGGCGTCGCGGTAGAACTGCCTGAGGAAGGTGAGGGAGTTGGGCCTGCTCTTTGCTGCCAGCTCCGGGTCCACCGGCTTGTAGCGCTCCTGAATCTTCATGGCGGCCCAGAGCTCCTCGGTCACCGGCTCGTTGACGGGCTGGATGCCGAAGAGGCCTTCCCGCTGGCCGTAGCGTTTGGCAAGCTTTTCGAGCAGGTCCAGGACAAAATCGACCTCCTCAGGCAGCTGGCTCCAGAAGCAGACGCCGCTGATGCCGCCGTTGTCGAAGCCGTTCTGGGAGAAAGGCACGGTGTGGAGGTCGATGAGAATCTTGAGACCGTACTTCTCGGCCCAGGCGAAGGCTTTGTCCAGCTCCTCGATGCAGCCGATAAAGGGGGCGCGGTCGCCGAAAATGAAGTAGGGTACGGGGATACGGACGGTGTTGAGGCCCATTCTTTTGATGGAGGCGAAATCACGCTCGGTGATGTATTCGCTCCTGTGGATCTTTATCCTGGCCTCGTAGACTTCGGGGGAGAGCTGGGTGGGGAGATAGTATTCGTCCTCCGCGGTCGTGCCTGCGAAGAGAGAGGGGCTCATCCATTTTTCAAGGACAAGCCAGTTGCCTAGATTCACGCCTTTGATCTTCATAATACCTCCTTCTCCTTGAAGAGTTTCTGATTTATACTTTATAATAAAAGATAGCATAAACTAAAGAGATTTTATATCAAAATGCCTGCTCTTTTGTTAAATTTCCGATGCGTTTTGCGGGGACGAAGAAAGATGGAAAATGATTCGAAAAAAACGATCCCGCCCGAACTGCGCCGTATCATAGACCGGCTGAGTCCTCTCTGGTCCCGGGAGCTGATGAGCAAACAGCTGAACTACAGGCTCCACAACTCCTACGACCAGGAGCTTCGCGAGCAGACAGCCATAGAGCTTGGAAATACAGACCTGCTCACCGCAGCCCTCGCCGAAGAGCTGGGCGGGGAGCTCGGGACCTTGACCAGGCACGGAGAACTGAGGAATGCCCTGAACATCGGTATCATTGTCATTTCTCTTGCCGCCAGGTCGGCCATCCGGGGAGGTCTTCTGCCCGAGCAATGCTTCAGCATGGCGGACGTCTATATTCGGGCCCTGGAGGAATGCAGGACGACCGGGGAAATCATGGACATGGTCCGGGCCTGCGAATATGAGCTGACCTGTCTGGTCCGCGAGTCCCAGAACAGGACCAGCCACCTCCACAGGGATGCGGGCAGCTACCACGCGGACCGGGCCAGAAAATATGTTTTCGCTCATCTCCACCAGCATCTCACCGTGGAGATGGTGGCGGAAGCGCTGGACCTGTCGCCCGATTACCTGTCTGCGGTCTTTAAAAAGACCACCGGCGGGAAGCTCGGCGACTATATCACAGGCCTCAGGATCGACCAGGCCAAGGAGCTGCTAACCTATTCCGAATATTCCCTCAGTGAGATCGCCGCCTTCCTCGGCTTTTCATCCCAGAGCCATATGGGCGTCCGGTTCAGGAAGGCGGTCGGCTGCACGCCGGGGGAGTACCGGCGGATGTACGGCCGGCAGACGACCGCAGGAGAGAGTGAGGCGGCCGGTGACGGGTAAAGGCATAATTGTGCGGCCGGCGGCCTGCAGCGGAAAAGAGTGAAGCGGCGGGTGACAGATGAAACTGAGGATATACGGCCGGCGGCATATGTGTAACGGATGAAGCTGTCTGTGCGGGAACTATCACGGGAGGAGGTCGAGAGACGTATGCGGAAGGGAAAACTGTGCAGTGCTATAGCGGCAGGCCTTCTTGCGGTCCTCATTTCCGCCTGCGGCTATGCCATGGATACGGCGGATACGGCCGGGAGCGCGCCTGAACGCGCGGAGGAGAGTATCATGAAGGATGAGAGAGTTTTGACGATCGTGGAGGCGACGGACATGCACTACCTGTCGCCGGCCCTGACGGACGGGGGAGCGGCCTTCAGGAAGCTCGTGAACTCGGGCGACGGAAAAATGCCCGAATGCAGTGGAGAGATCATGGACGCCCTCCTTAATGAGGTCCTGGAAATGAAGCCCGACGCCCTGGTCCTCTCCGGCGACCTGACCTTCAACGG
>CACXEL010000022.1 GCA_902766655.1 uncultured Lachnospiraceae bacterium
CGGATTTTTTAGTTGTATTTTCCGGGGATTTTTGTATAATGTTAGCTATGGAGCCCAGTTGGCGCAGACAGTTAGTTTGGTATGGAGGCAGTTATGTCAGCGAAGAATACAGTGACGGTCGTTATTTCCGGTAAGGTCACCAGGCTTTCCGGCTATGAGAGCGAAGAGTACCTTCAGAAGGTGGCCTCCTACCTCAACCATAAGATCGGCGATCTCCATGAGCTCAAAGGCTACAATCTCCTCCCGTCAGACACGAAAAACACCCTTCTGGCCCTGAACGTGGCGGATGATTATTTTAAGGCCAAGAAGCAGGTCGAGCTCTACGAGGAGGACCTTCAGGTCAAGGACAAGGAGCTCTACGACCTGAAGCATGAGCTGGTGGAGCTTCAGATGCAGATCGATGAGCTGCGCCGCGGCGCCAGAAGCCAGAACAACGGCAGCTATAACGGCCGCCAGGGCCAGAACGGACAGAAACGATGATAGGATGGAAGGGTGATTGCGCAAGTGATCACCCTTCTTTTGTACCGGCGACGGGCTAGGGCCCAGACAGGGAACTATGACAGATAAAGTGAATAAACATGATAATCAGGCCGAGCTTCTGGCACCCGCAGGCTCCGTGGCGGCTATGAAAGCCGTCATCGCAGCGGGGGCCGACGCAGTCTATATAGGCGGCACCAGGTTCGGCGCCAGAGCCTACGCGGAGAATCCGGAGGAGGCCGACCTCCTCGAAGCTATAGATTATGCCCATCTCCGGGGCGTCAAGGTCTACATGACCGTCAACACCCTCCTCAAGGAGGAGGAGCTGAAGGAACTGCCGGGGTATCTGGCTCCTTTCTACGAGCGGGGACTGGACGCGGTCCTGGTCCAGGATTTCGGCGTTCTTTCCGTGATCCGGGAGCATTTTCCTCTGATGCCCATCCACGCGAGCACACAGATGACGGTGACGGGACCGTACAGTGCCCGGCTGCTCAAGGAATTCGGAGTGACCAGAGTCGTACCTGCGAGGGAGCTTTCCCTGGCCGAGCTCAGGAGGATCCGCGAAGAGAGCGGGCTGGAGGTGGAGGCCTTCGTTCACGGGGCCCTCTGCGTCTGCTATTCGGGCAGGTGCCTCATGTCCAGCATGCTGGGCGGCCGGAGCGGCAACCGCGGAAGATGCGCCCAGCCTTGCCGGCTGGCTTACGAAGGCCCCGATGGGATCCGCGGGGATCTGATCAGCCCCAAGGACCTGTGCACCATCGACCATGTGGGAGACATGCTTCGCGCAGGCATTGCTTCCTTTAAAATAGAAGGAAGAATGAAACAGCCCGAGTACGCCGCGGGCGTTGTCTCCATCTACAGAAAATATATGGACGCGCCCGGTCCGGTCAGCCGGGAGGACAGGCGCATGCTTCTGACCCTCTACAACAGAGACGGCTTCACGGACGGCTATCTCCACCGCCATAACGGGCGGGAAATGATGGCCTTCAAGCGGCCGGCCCTCTCCCCGAAGGAAGAGCAGGCCAGAAAGGCCCTCTACGAGGAAATGAACGCCTGTTACGTCCGCCAGGAAAAGAAGGTCCTCCTCTCCGGGAGAGCCGAGCTTTTCCCCGGCCGTCCGGCCCGCGTGATTCTGTCGGACGGATCTGTTTACGAAGGCGCGCCGGTGCAGACTGCTGACAATGTGCCGCTGACTGCGGAGCGCGTGAAAGCCCAGCTGATGAAGACTGGCGGTACGGATTTTGCTTTTGCGGACCTGGATGTGCGCGTCGGCGGGCCGGTCTTCCTTCCCATGAAGCTCCTGAACGACCTCAGGCGGACTGTCCTCGAGGGTGAGCGGGAGAAGCGCCTTACGCCTTTCCGCAGAGTTTACGAACCGGTGGCAGGAGAAGCGGCTGCGCCAGGTGATCAGTCCGGCAAAGAAGCGGCAGCGGGACCGAAACGAGATGTCGCCCCCTTCGTGACCGTGACTGTCGAGACACGGGAACAGCTGACCGCGGCTGCCGGGACATCCTTTGTCACCCGGATCGCCGCACCGGTCTCTCTGTTCGTTGGGGATGGGGTCGGCAGTGAGGAAATGCTTAAAAATGTCCGCATTTTCTTAAACTTCTGTAAAAACCATGGCAAAGAGCCCCTCCTTTCGCTACCATATATTGAACGGCCGGAGAAGGAGGTGCTCCTTGCGCCCTTGTATGCCGCTGCCCGGGAGCTTGCGGAAGAAGGGCTGGCCGGCTTCCTCACGCCAAGCTTCGAATCCATGGCAAGGTTCTGCCTTGCAGGTCTCTCACACCTGGTCATAGCGGATGCTTCGATTTATACTTATAACAGCCGTGCGCAGGCCTTCCTCCGGGAACTGGGTGTGCGGGAGGATACGATTCCCGTTGAGCTCAACCGCAGGGAAATCCTGGAACGGGACAACACTTCCGGCGAGCTCATTGTCTACGGGCGGGAGGTCCTCATGGTGACCGCCCAATGCCTGGCGAAGAACACGACCGGCTGCACCCGCACATCGCCCTGTCTGTCTCTGAAGGACCGGAAAGGTGTCAGATTCCCGGTCAGGTGCGACTGCGCCTTCTGTCTGAACAAAATCTATAATTCCGTGCCGCTGTCCCTCCTCGACGAGGAGGCGGCCGTCCGACGGGCCGCGCCCGCATCCGTGAGACTTGCCTTCACCACAGAGAATACGGCGGAGACGGAGGAGGTGTTGGCGGCCTTCTGGGAGGGATTCCTGCTGAAAATGAAGCCCTCCCTCGCCGGCGAGCGCACCAAGGGACACTGGGCGCGGGGCGTGGAATGAAAGGGAAGGAGTTCGATGAATCTTCTCACACAGCTTTCCAAGTATATGTTCCTGATCCTGATCCTCTTTTTTACCCTGGAGGATTATATCTTTTTTCTCAAAAAAGGACCCCATGCCAGGAACCGGGTGGTCCGGAGGCAGTTCACCATCATTTATATCTTTGTGCTGCTGGGCTTTCTGCTCATATTCCTCAACACGAGGGATATGATGGCGGTCGTCCTGGGTGGCGGCATCCTGGTGTATTTCACGGTCACGCTGAGCTGCTACCGGCTGATCTACAGCGGGGCCTCCATGCTGCTCGTCAACAATATGCTGATGCTCCTCGGAATCGGTTTCGTGATCATAGCCCGGCTGGACATGGACAAGGCTGTCAAGCAGTTCATGATCGCGGCGGCAGGGACCGTAGTGGCCTTTATCGTGCCGGTCATCATTGAGAGAATGTCCTTTCTCAGGCGGCTGACCTGGCTGTATGCGGGACTGGGCATTGCCCTCCTGGGCGTGGTCCTGGCCCTCGCGACGGTCAGCGGCGGCGCCAAGCTCAGCATCTCTGTCGGCGGAATCACGCTCCAGTTCTCCGAGATCGTCAAGATCACGCTTGTCTTCTACATGGCGGCCATGCTCAAGGAACGGCGGGATTTCCGCCAGGTGGCGGTGACGGCCGCCGTGGCAGCCCTCCATGTGGTCATTCTGGTCCTTTCCACGGACCTGGGCACTGCGCTGGTCTTCTTTATCGCCACCCTTGTCGTCGTTTTCGTGGCGACGGGCAGGCCGATCTATCCCCTGACCGGGCTGGCAGCCGGGGCTCTCGCCTCAGTGGCCGCCTACTTCCTATTCGGGCACGTGCGCCAGCGCGTGGTCGCCTGGCAGGACCCCTTCGCTGTCTACGACACCTCCGGTTATCAGATCGGGCAGGCCCTCTTCGGGATCGGGTCCGGCGGCTGGTTCGGCATGGGTCTCTACGGCGGCAAACCGACAGCGATCCCGGTGGCCTCCAAGGACTTTATTTTTGCGGCCCTCTGCGAGGAGTTCGGCAGCGTGTTCTGCATTTGCCTGATTCTCATCTGCATGAGTCTTTTCCTGCTCATAGTCACCATCTCCACACAGATCGATGACCGCTTTTACAGGCTGATCGCCATCGGGCTCGGGGCTGAGTACGCCTTCCAGGTCTTTCTGACCATCGGAGGCGTGACCAAATTCATACCCATGACCGGCATTACCCTGCCGCTTGTCAGCTACGGCGGCAGCTCTGTCATGTCTACCATCATCATGCTGGCCATCGTCCAGGGACTCTACATTCTGCGCGACGACGAGCTCGCAGAGGAGGAGGCGTATAATTATTGAGAAGAGATATTGAACGAGACACCCAGACCGAGATCGGCGAGGATGTGAGGCGGATCCTGAACGAGGAGAACCGGGGGCAGAAGGATGTGCCGCCGGGCTATACGTCTGCCCAGGGGTCGGATTTTTACGGAAATGAGTTCGGATCGCCGGGCTATACGCATTCCCAGGGAAGAGGAGCCGGTTCTTACGGAAACGGGTATGGGCCGCAGGACTACGCATCCGCACCGGGAGCGGCGCCCGGTCAGGCCGGGCAGAATTTCCTGGCGCCCGATCCGCCGGAAGAGGAGGATCCGCTCCGACGCCCCCTGAGCCGGGCAGAGGCCCGGGAGCTCAAAGCCAGGCGGCGCGAGGCGGAGAAGGCCGCCAAAGAGCGGGAGAAGAGGATGAATGCCGAGCAGAAGGCTGCCCTCAGGGCCAGCCGGCGGGCCGAAAGGAAGGAGAAGGCGCCCTATGTCTTCATTTCCTGGTTCTTTGTCCTGATCTTCCTGTCCCTGATCGGCTACCTGGTATACTTCA
>CACXEL010000023.1 GCA_902766655.1 uncultured Lachnospiraceae bacterium
CGGGTGACGAGCTCCTCCGCGCCGGACTGAACACAGACGCAGACAAGGCCGGCCGCCAGATAAATCACCCGGAACTGGCCGACGGAGAAGGACAGGTCCCCGTGGAGCCATGCCAGCAGGATACAGATTCCGTTCATGACAAAGCCCAGAAGGAGGCCAATGGCAAAGCACCTGCCGGTATTCCCTCGTCCGCCGCCGGCCTTCGCCGACAGGAAGCTGCGGAGCAGGTCCTTCTCAAAAATGGCACAGTATCCGAGGATGGCCAGATGGATTCCCAGGAAGGACAAATACATGAAGAGGAAGCGAACGTCGTCACCGAGGTCAAGCTTCCATGCCAATAAAGACAGGGGGATATCCGTGATCGCCTGACCGAAGATCATCAGAAAAAATGCCAGCAGCACTACCACCAGGAAATTATGCCGTATTTTTTTGCGCCCTTCCGTCCTCGTTGCTTCCTTGTTCATCATAATATCCAACCTCCTTATATAAATATCTTCCGTACGGCCGCGGATGCATGCCCATCGGCAGCGGGACGGAACCGTTGGTTCATTTACAGGGAATGGCAATACTGGATCGCCGTCCATTTCCCGTCAGTGCGCCGGTGTACTGAAGTCTGATTCCAGGGGAATATAGACGATGGCCGTCCTCCGGAAGGCCTGCGCGAAGCGGAGACATGCAGAGTAGAAGAGACCGGCGGCATAGACGTAGGTCAGCAGCGTCGGGTCCCGGAAGCAGAAGCTGCAGGTGACGGCCAGCAGAATATTGGCGGCGCCGTAGGCAATGTTGAGCCGCCACCGGCTCCCCATCCGTCTGGCCTCCATGGCGCGCAGAACGTCCACGACACCGGAGAAGAGATGGCCTACCAGAAGGTAAATGAGAACATAGATCGCCGGAATCTCATGGAGCGACGTGGCAAACATGCCCAGGTCCAGGGCAATGATCCCGCGGAAGAGGAAGATCTTGCCGCCCACCATGTTCCGGGCCATGGAAAAATAAAAGCCGAGCGACCGGATCCCCTCCAGGAGCAGGATCACACTCAGGATCGCACCTATGACCTTATACCCTTCCGAGGGCAAAATGAGGATGATGGCCATGCCCAGAAGCAGCATCAGCCCTCCAAATACAGTTCGGATCCTTTGCAGTAGTGTCATCGCCTTCTGTTCCTCGCCTGCTCCACCAGTTTCCGGAAATCCCGCATCCCGTGGAAGCCCTTTTTCTCAAAATCCACCGAGTAGCCTGCCAGAAGGCTCCCGGACTTGTAGATCTTATTCGTCACCATACTTTTCTGGGCCAGCGCCGCCAGGAAGAACCGGCCGAGGAAGGTGGCGTCCTTCTCCTTCTCTCCCGCCTCCAGATATTCCTTCTGGTACTTTTCGACCGAAAAGGCTTCGATCGTCCGCCCCGAGAGCTCCTCGCCCAGGGCCTTCCAGTCCGCGCAGGCGTTCAGCTGACGCCTGCACAGGATCTCCCGGATCCTGTCCTCAAGACCCCCGATCGCCTCCCAGTCATATTTTCCCGTGGCAAATGAGTCCCGGCTCCCCCGCAGATACTTCATGGCTTCGACCATCTGGCAGAAGGCGTGGAGGTAATCCGACGGATTTTCCTTGAGGATCTCGCGGTAGCCGCCCCAGGCCGGCAGGTATTTATAGCGCATAAAGCTGTAATCCGGCAGATGGCCCGCCCGGCCATGCCCCAGGTTCATGACCGAGTTCTCGTTCAACTGATAGAGGGAGCGGGTAAAAAGCCCCTGCGCAAGATCGTCCGGGCTTGACGGATTGTTGCGGAATTTGACCGCCCTTTCCGACCCGTCCGGCAAAAGCTCGTAGAAGTGATAATTGGTATTGTTGATCACCAGGGAAGGCGTGCCGGCGAAATTGGCATGGGCCCAGGTATCGGCCAGCACATGCATGGCCAGTCCCACCGCCTGCAGGCTGCCGCCCTTGGCGAGCTCCACCGTGTCACAGACCAGTTCCCCGTTCGGGCCGCAGATCAGCCGGTATTTTCTGAGGTACCGGCGGGACACGCCCTTTTTCTCCGCGTGGAGATCGCGCGGAAGAAAGTGAAAGGATGCCCAGATCCGCGTGATGTTCTGAAGCCCGATCATATCCGTCCTCGCGTCCGCCATCTCCATGGAGAGCTGGGTGGTCGCGGCGGACAGCGGCGCGCGGAGCTTGGCGAGGAGGGAAGCCGAGCACAGGTCCGTGAACTGGGCGCTGTAACAGATAGCGAGACTCTCCTCATGGCTGTAACCGGCCAGGAAGGCGGCGCAGTAGGTCGCGTAATAGTGGAAATCTTCCTGCATCTCAGCCCTCCTTCTCCGCAAGCTTCCTGACGAGCCGCCTGACCCGGACGGCAGACACGATCATCTCCGCGAGCACGATCAATGATGTCATTTCCACGATCATCATCACCAGGAGACTCCCCATATCCTCTGTCAGCCGAACGGCGTACAGGCCGACCGCCAGCAGAGCGGCGCTGAACAGCGCCATCAAAACGGCGAGAGCCACGTAGCCTCTGCGCCTCTTTCCTTCCCTTCCCTCAGCGATCGCCGAGAGCCCCACATACAGCCGGATTCCCAGGTCCAGGGCAGTGGTGGCGCAGAAGACGATCCAGAAGGTGCCCGCGGACATCACCTCGTCTGCGGGCGCCGTCGGATACGAATCCGTGAAAAAGATGGCGGACATGACGGTCCTGATCAGGGTCCAGATTCCAAAAGCGATGATGCCCATCCCTATGACGGTCAAATTGTTCCGGTTCCTGCGCAGGGAAATGTGCAGCTCGTCATTCTCCGGCATGTTGTCTCTCTCCTTCTTCCTTGCGGTCCATCCGGCTGAGGTCTTCATTTTCCGGATATCCCGGATCCAGTCGGTGACCGTCTCCTCCCCCGTTTCGGAAAGCATTGTTTCTTCGATTATAATATCGTCCCAAAGGACAGTTGTGTCGGGGCAGGGAACTTCGCCCGTACCGGTCACCGGCCGCCAGGTCTGCACGAGTGCTGCAAGCCGGCGCTGCCGGAACCTGCGAGCCCAACATCATTTTGGATTCTCCCGATTGTGTCACAGCTCATGAATGACCGTGGGATCCATTTTGCCAAGGTCCGCTGTCCCGGTGTAGGCCATGGCCTTGGCCAGCTCATTCCGTGCACCGGCCAGGTAATCCCGGACCCCGCGCTCGGGATCCTTCTTGATGGCAGCGATGAGAGGACGGCCGATACATACGCCCTTGGCGCCAAGAGCAAGAGCCTTAAAGGCATCCATCCCGGTCTGGATCATGCAATCCACAAAGATCGGCACGTCCGCCGGCGTGATGGCGGCAATCTCGGGAAGGAGCTTCAGGGGCGGCAGTGCATATTCGATCCGGTTGTTGTGGTGCGAGAGGACCATGCCGCC
>CACXEL010000024.1 GCA_902766655.1 uncultured Lachnospiraceae bacterium
AAATCTTATTCTACACTGAGGTATTTCCATTTTTCAACGTCTATCACATTTTAAATTATACAGGAAGCTCAGTCTCAAAAAGAACCCTCCCTCAGTCTCGACCGCCCCATTCCCACCTTCCCCGCTGCTCTGCTTCACCGAAAGGAGATCACCGCCATGAAGTATTTCTGTAATCCTCTCAACATCAACTACCGCTACCAGTTCAACGCCGACGCGAGAAATGCAGGCCAGCTCAAGATCTGCCGTGAGGCGGCCGACCCCTCCATGATCTCTTTCAAGGGGCGCTACTACATCTTCGCCTCCATGACGCTGGGCGTCTGGGTGTCCGACGACCTGGCCCATTGGGAAAATCACCGCCTGCCCTCGGACCTCCCCCTCTACGATTACGCACCGGACGTCCGGGTCCTGGGCGATTACGTCTACTTCTGCGCCTCGAGCCGCGACCACAACTGCGACCGCTGGCGCACCAAAGATATCCTGGACGGACCTTACGAGAAGATCGAGGGCAATTTCCCCTTCTGGGATCCCAACCTCTTCATCGACGACGACGGCCGGATCTACTTCTACTGGGGCTGCTCCAACCAGACGCCCATCTACGGCACGGAGCTGGATCCGGAGACCATGCTGCCCGTGGGCGAGCGGAAGGAACTCATTTTCGGAAACCCGCACGAGATCGGCTACGAGCGGATCGGGGAAAATAACTCCACCCTCCCGGCCTCCGAGGAAGTGGTCGAGGCCCGGTACCAGGCCCACATGAAGGCCCTCCCGATGCCCGAGTCTCAGCTGCCGGCCGAGATCAAGGCCCTGATCCGGGGAATGGGCACCGACAAGCCCTACATCGAGGGCGCCTGGATGGACAAGCATGACGGGAAGTACTACCTCCAGTATGCTTGTCCTGGCACCCAGTACAATACGTATTCCGACGGCGTGTACGTGAGCGACAGCCCGCTGGGCCCCTTCACACTGGCGGGAAATAACCCCTACTCCTACAAGCCCGGCGGATTCCTCCCCGGTGCGGGCCACGGCTCCACCATGTGCGACGCGGAGGGGAAATGGTGGCACACCGCGACCATGCGCATTTCCGTGAACCACGACTTCGAGCGCCGCGTGGGCCTCTGGCCGGCCGGCTTTGACGCGGACGGCAGCCTCTTCTGCAACCAGCGCTACGGCGACTGGCCCATGGAGGTCTCCGCCCTGCGCGCCGATCCCTGGAAAAATCCCGACTGGATGCTGCTGAGCGCCGGAAAAGCCGCCGCTGCCTCCTCCGCCCAGGAGGGCCACGAGGCGGACAAGGCCACCGAGGAGAACGTCCAGACCTGGTGGCGCCCGGCGACCGCTGACCGCGGAGAGTGGCTCTGCGTGGACCTGGGCAGGGTCTTCGACGTCCGCGCCGTCCAGATCAACTTCGCGGACGACCACATCGACCTGCCGAGCCCCGGCCCCCTTTGCGGCGGCTCCCAGTCCCGCTACATCGACGGAAATGAACACCTGACCCAGTGGAAGCTGGAGGGCTCAGCCGACGGCGAGACCTGGTCCGTCATCGAGGACAAGTCCGGCGCGCAGACCGACCTGACCCACGACCTGGTGGTCCGGGAGGACGGCATCGCCGTCCGTTACCTCCGGCTCAGCGACATGGCGGTAGCTTACGGGCAGATCCCGTGTGTATCCGGGCTGCGCGTCTTCGGAATCGGGGAAGGCGAGGCGCCGGCGGTGGCTGCATTTACCGCCAGGAGGACCGGCGACATCGACATGGTGGTCGACATCGCAGCCCAGGCAGACGCTACAGGCTGGAACATCCTCTTCGGCAATGCGCCCGACAAGCTCTACCACAGCTGGATGACCTTTGCGGCCGACGAGCTGCGGGTCGGGGCCCTGGTGAAGGGCAAGGAGTATTACGTGCGCGTGGACGCGTTCAATGAGAACGGGATCACGGAAGGCACCTGTGTGAAATTGCAGTGAGAATTTGAGACTGAGGGACGTTTGAGACCGAGGGACGGACCTTTTTCCCAGAATGGGAAAAAGGTCCGTCCCTCGGTCTCAAAGCGGGAAAAAGGTCCGTCCCTCAGTCTCACATTTCCCCGCCTCTGGCAGCCGCATCCCTGGAGGCGATCCGCCTCCTTAAGACCCGACCGGAGATTCTGGAGGACCTGCGCCGCAACATCCGCGTCTTTGTCGAGGAGGCCCACAAGCGCGGCCTCAACACCTGCCTGGCCGGGGAGACGGCCATCATCCCCATCCTGGTGGGCGGCGACGACGAGGCCTTCGCCCTCTCCGTCGAGATGGGCAAGCGCGGCGTCTTCGTGCCGCCGGCCGTGTATCCGGCGGTGCCGCGCGGGAAGTCCCGGCTGCGGTACTGCGTGACCAGCAATCATAAGCCGGAGCAGATCGTGAAGGCGATGGACCTTCTGGTCGAGACTGCAGGTAGGATGGGTATAGAGCTGCCTCCTATGGAACAGAGATGAGACGCGACAGGTAAGGTTGCTTTTTGAGAGGCAGGGACGGTCCTTTTTTCTCAAAATCCGAGATTTTGAGAAAAAAGGACCGTCCC
>CACXEL010000025.1 GCA_902766655.1 uncultured Lachnospiraceae bacterium
CGCTCTGTTTTTATCCTCTCCTTTTTCGTGTGCCTTGTTATCATTTTACTGCATCCGGACTTCGGCCGGATGCCAGGCCGCATTCTGAACGCGCTGTATCTGATCGGCGCGCCGGTTTACGTTTACCTCACGATGGAGCTGGTAACGACGGTTCCCGTCCGGCAGGCCACCCGCATCCAGAAGGCCTTCGGATACTCCATCACCGACTACAGATACCTCCTGCTGAACCTTCTCATCATCGCTCTGGTCATGGCCGTCTTTATTCTGCTGACCAACAGCATCCGGGTGGGCAGTGAGCTTGCAGCTCTCCTCCTCGTGACCTTTGCGGTCGTAAACCTTTATGTTGTCGACTTCCGCGGATCGGCGATCACAGCGGCGGACCTGGCGGTCGTCTCCACAGCCCTGGACGTCGCCGGCGGCTACACGCCCAGAATGTACGTCCGCGTCTTCCAGGCCATTATGAACCTGCTGATTCTCTTTGTGGTCGCGGGAAGGCTCCGGCACACGCAGATCAGCAGGCGTTTCAGGACCTACCTCCTCAATCTCCTTGGCGTCGTTGCCGCATTCATGGCCCTCGTTTTCATCATCTTTTCAGGTTTTCTGACCGTTTACATCGCGCGGGTCAGCTACTTCAACACCATGCGCTACGGCTATCGCAATTACGGCACAGCGCTGACCTTCAGCCGGACCATCTCTGATGCCTTCCCCACCAAGCCTGAGGGTTACAGCGTCGGCACGATCGAAGCCCTTGCCGGCCGTTACAGATCCGATGCGGCAGAAGCCGCCACCGGTGTCAGCGAGAAAAGCCCCAACATTATCGTCATAGTCAACGAGGCTTTCTCGGACCTCCATGAGCTCGGCGAATTCGACACCACCGAAAATGAGCTCTCTTTCTTCGACAGTCTTACCGAGAACTGCATCAGCGGTATCAGCTATGCTTCCGTTCTGGGCGGCCGCACCGCCAACACGGAGTTCGAGGTCCTGACCGGCCACTCCATGGCCAATCTTCCCTACGGCACGGTCCCATTCCAGCTCTACATCAAGAACGATCTGCCGTCCCTCGTCACCCTCATGGGCCAGGAAGACTACGCCGGTCTCTTCGCCTTCCACCCTTGTGCCAAGAAAAATTACAACCGGATCAACGCTTACCCTTATCTGGGCTTCGAGACCTTCTACGACGACCAGGAAGTCCCTCTGCCGCAGGAAGATGTCCGTACCTTCTACTCTGACCAGGGCTGCTATGACAACCTCCTGTCTCTCTGCGACACGATCAGAGATGCCACGGACCAGCCGATCTTTGCCTACAACATGACGATGCAGAACCACTCTCCCTACGATAAAGAATACGATAATTTCACCGCAGACATACATGCCGTGGGCCTCAAAGCTTCCTATGCGGACGTCGATCAGTATCTGAGCCTCATCAAAATATCCGACGAGGCCCTCCGTGACCTGATTGAAGAGCTTTCAGCCCTGGACGAGCCGACCGTGATCCTCTTTGTCGGCGACCACCAGCCCAGCCTCTCCCCCGCCTTCTACGACGATGTGATCGACACCTCCAGCGCAGACCCCGCCAGGGATATGATCCAGTATCGGGTCCCCTTCAAGATCTGGGCCAACTATGATATCGAGGAGCAGACCGGCATCGTGACCAGCATGAACTATCTCCAGCTCTATCTCCTGGATGCCTGCAAGGCCCCCAGAACAGGTTACCAGCAGTTCCTGACCACGCTCCGGGAGCAAGTCCCCGTCATCACCGGAAACGGCTATATCGGGGCCGACGGGAACTTCTATCAGACCTCCGACACGGAATCTCCCTATTACAGTTACATCCGTGACTACGGCTTCCTCCAGTACAACGCCATGTTCGATATCGGCAACCGGCTGGACAGCTTCTTTACCTACGCCGAATAAGGACCTGTCCGCTTCGCTCCTGCGACGGTCTCCCGTCCCTAAGGATATCCATAGACGCTACCCATAGCAAAAAGAGCCTGCTGCCACTCGGCAGCAGGCTTTTCGTTTGGTCAGATATGGTCTTATCTGGATCCCTTGTCGTAGGGGATACCCTCGGCCTTGGGGGCCTGGGACTTCTTGGATGTGAAGATCAGGACCACCATGGTCACGATGTAGGGAAGCATCTGATAGAGCGACGACTTGTCCTTCAGACCCTCGAGCTTCGGCAGGAAGGGTATGGATGAGTTGTAGGCCGCCACGACCTTGAAGAGGGCGAAGAAGACCGCGGAGCCCAGGATCTGGACCGGCTTCCAGTTACCGAAGATCATAACGGCCAGGGCCAGGAAGCCGTAGCCGCCGACCGAGGAGTTGAAGCCGGAGCCGACCGCGATGGTGTAGGCGATGCCTCCGATGCCGCCCAGGAAGCCGGAAATGAGGACACCCGCATACCGCATCCTGTAGACGTTGATACCGACAGAGTCTGCCGCCTGGGGATGTTCACCGCAGGCCCTGAGCCGGAGGCCGAACCTGGTCTTGTACATGACTATCGTCGCGATGATGAAAAGGACGATGGCGACGGGCGTCGTCAGGTAGAAGTACTTGAAGAGCAGGGCGTTCAGGAACTTGCTTTCCATCTGGATGCCCAGGGATTCCTTGGTGATGCGGATCCAGCTGGGGATCTGGATGGTGGTCTGGCCCTGGCCCTGGATAGCCCAGGTCATGACGACCGCGAAGGCCGGGGCGAAGATATTGAGGGCCGTGCCACCGATCGTCTGGTCTGCCCTCAGGTTGATGGCCGCGAAGGCCAGGAAGACGGAGAAGGCCATACCGGAAATACCGGCAATACAGATGGCCAGCAGCATGGCCAGCTGGGGATGGGCCGGACCGAAGCCGCTCTTGTCAAAGGCAGACAGAGCGAAGCAGGCACAGAGGGCGCCTATGACCATGATACCTTCCAGGGCGATGTTGATGACGCCGGAATGCTCGGAGTAGGAGCCGCCCAGGGCGACCAGAAGAAGCGGTACCGAGAATACGATGGTGAGCGAGATGACATTCGCAAGGATGATCATGCTTTCACCTCCTTGTTCCTTTTGCCGGCCAGGACCTTGCCGATGACGCCCCTCATGAGGAGGGCGAAGGCAGCCAGGTAAATGATGACAGCCGTGATGATCTCCGTGGACTCAGAGGAGAAGTTGGGCTGCATGGCCGCGCCGCCGACATTGATGTAGCTGATGAAGAGGGAGCTGAAGATGGTCCCCAGAGGGTTGGAGTTCGCAAGCAGGGCGACGGGGATGCCGTTGAAGCCCATGCTGAGAATGGATTTCTCCAGAACGTACTGGATCGTGCCGGCCAGATAGTAGAGGCCGCCGCCAAGACCGGAAAGCGCACCCGCGATGATCATGGAGAAGACGATATTGCGGTTGGCATTGATGCCGGCGTAGATGGCTGCATCCTTGGACAGGCCGCAGGCCTTGAGCTCGTAGCCGAACGTGGTCTTCTCGAGAATGAACCACACGATGATGGCCACCACGACTGCAATAAAGAAGCTGATGTTGACCCAGCTGGAGTTGCCGAAGAGCTTGTCCAGGCCGCCCTTGGGAATGATAGCCGCCTTGTTGGCGACGGCCAGAGCCGCCGTGCGGTCCGAGTTGGAAGCGCCCCAGGCGGAAGCCAGCATGAGGGGCATGTTGGCAAGGACCAGGTTGACCAGGAACATGGCGATCCAGTTGAACATGATGGCGGTGATGACTTCATTTACGTTGAAGAGAGCCTTGAAGAGACCCGGGAAGATGCCCCAGAGGCCGCCGCCGATCATGGCCAGAAGCAGGCAGACATACCAGGGAAGCTGCAGGAAGATGGCTCCGTAGAGGGCCAGGAAGGCACCCATGGTGTACTGGCCGGAGGCACCGATGTTGAAGAGGCCGGTCTTGAAGGCAAAGCCGACGGAGAGGCCGCAGCACATGAGCGGAGCAGCCTGATAGAGGACCTTGCCGAACTTGTCGAGGTTGGAGAAGCCTGTGCCCAGCATGGCGCCCATGCCTTCCGCAGCCGCAGAAGGCTTCAGAATGAGCAGGAGCAGGAAGCCGATGGCCAGACCGATGACAATGGAGAGGAGCGACGCCAGGATGCTGATCAGCGTGGCGTTCTCCGCTAGCGGTTTTTTCTTGTTCATGCAGTGACCTCCTTCCCCTGGCGGCTGGCGCCGGCCATGTAAAGACCGAGCTCCTGAACATTTGTCTTCTTGGGATCGAACTCGCCGACGATCTCGCCCTCGTACATGACCAGGATCCGGTCGGAGAGGTTCATGACTTCATCCAGCTCCAGGGATACAAGAAGGACCGCGCGGCCCTTGTCCCGCTCCTCCACCAGCTGGCGGTGGATGTACTCGATGGCACCGACGTCCAGTCCACGGGTCGGCTGGACAGCGACGAGTAGCTGCGGATTCTTGTCGATCTCGCGGGCGATGATGGCCTTCTGCTGGTTGCCGCCGGACATGGCGCGGGCGATGGTGATGGGACCCTGGCCTGACCGGACGTCGAACTTCTCGATCAGCCTCTCGGCGTACTTCCGGACCGCATCCTTTTTGATGACGCCGTGATTGGAGAATTCAGGCTCCCAGTAGCGCTGGAGGACCAGGTTCTTCTCCAGGGTATAGTCGAGGACGAGGCCATGCTTGTGCCGGTCCTCGGGGATGTGGCTCATGCCGCCCTTGGAGCGGTCGCGAATGCGGGCATTCGTGATGTCCTTACCGCAGAGGGTCACGGAGCCGCCGGTCATTTTGGCGAGACCTGTGAGGCCGTAGACCAGTTCGGTCTGGCCATTGCCCTCGATACCGGCCACGCAGACGATCTCGCCCCCGTGGACGTCGAAGCTGACGCCCTTGACCGCATCGTTGTTATGTCTCCTGCTGGGGACCCTGACGTCCTTCACAGAGAGGATGGTTTCACCCAGCTTGACCGGCTTTTTGTCGACCTTGAACTGGACGTCGCGGCCGACCATCATGCGGGAAAGGTCTTCTTTGGTGCAATTCGCTATGTCCACGGTGCCCATGTAAGCGCCCTTGCGGAGGACCGTGCAGCGGTCGGAGACCGCCATGATCTCTGCCAGCTTGTGGGTGATGAAGAGGATGCTCTTGCCCTCCTTCTTGAAGCCCTTCATGATTTCCATGAGCTCATCGATTTCCTGGGGTGTCAGGACGGCCGTCGGCTCGTCGAAAATGAGGATCTCATTGTCGCGGTAGAGCATCTTGAGGATCTCGACCCTCTGCTGCATGCCGACAGAAATATCGCTGACCAGGGCATCCGGATCGACCCTGAGCCCGTACTTCTCGGACAGAGCCATGACCTTCTTCCTGGCCTGATCGTACTGGAGGATGCCGTTCTTCGTATCCTCAACGCCCAGGATAATGTTGTCCAGGACGGTGAAGCACTCCACCAGCTTGAAGTGCTGGTGGACCATGCCGATGCCCAGCCGGTTGGCATCGTTGGGGTCCTTGATCTGGACCTCCTTGCCGTCCTTCTTGATGATGCCTTCCTCAGCCTGGTAGAGACCGAAAAGGACGCTCATCAGCGTACTCTTGCCGGCTCCGTTTTCACCGAGCAGAGCGTGGATCTCCCCTCGGCGCAGCTGGAGCGTGATGTTGTCATTTGCCTTGATGCCGGGGAATATCTTTGTGATATTCAGCATCTCGATGACATAATCTTCAGCCAATACTTATCACCCCTTCTCTACTTATTGTATGCGGGAAATGACGACCCTCCCCGCACCGACGAACGCCCTGGCCGGTCTTGCGGCCGCACCACAGGCAGTACCCGCCATTTCTGATGCTCCGATACATTTTATTATATCATAAAAAGACGCCCGCGCTATACGCGTGGACGCCTTTGTTTCAAAATTTTTCGGATGCCAGTCAATTATCACACAGTTCAGCCACATGGCCGGAACTTCTTCGGACAATTACTCCTGATAATCCACAGTGATGGCGGTGACAGCCGGTGTCACAGCGGTGTCGAAGCTGTTGTCGACGACCAGAGATCCGTCGACCAGGGATGCGAACATGGCATCATAGTCAGCCTGGCTGAAGGTGTTGAACTTGGAGGTCTCCATCGGCAGGCCGACGCAGTCTTCCTCAGCACCCAGTGTGGTCTCCTTGCCGGCATAGGCCTCGGAGAACTTCCAGTCGTTGTTCAGGGCGTCGGTCAGAGCCACGTTGACGGAGTTGGCAAGAGCCTTCATAGCCGAGGTGACAACGCAGGGATCCAGGTTGGACTGGTCGACGTCGACACCGATCATCTTGCCATCGTTGGCCTGAGCAGCAGCGACGCAGGAGTTGCAGATGGATCCGCCGCAGGCGAAGACGATCTCTGTGCCTTCGGAATACCAGCTGTCCATCTTGGCCTTGATATCGTCAGTAGCGACGAAGGAGCCGGAGTACCAGTACTTGACGTGAACGTCGGTGGCGCCGATCTCCTGAGCAGCCGCCTCAGCGCCCTGCACGAAACCGTAGCCGTAGCGGATAACGGCCGGGACAGCCATGCCGCCCAGGAAGCCGAGCTCCTTGTAGCCGTCCTTGACAGCCGCGAAGCCTGCCAGATAACCGGCCTGCTCTTCCTTGTAGGTGATGAGGGCGGTGTTGGAAGCCGGGTTGGCAAGATCGCCGGTGGATACATCGAGAGCCAGGAACTGGACATTCGGGTACTTGGTCTGGGCCTCACCCAGAGCCTCGCCGAAGAGATAGCCGGCCATGACGACGACCTTGGCGCCGTCGTTGACAGCGTTGTCCATCTGCTCAACACGGCCCGCGGTGGAGTCCTCGGACGGACGATAGTAGTTGGCGTTCAGACCGTTGGCTGCGCAGAAGTCCTGAACACCCTGCCAGGTGTACTGGTTGAAGGACTGGTCATCGATGTTGCCTACGTCAGTGACGAAAGCTACGTCAGTCTTGCCGCCGGTGGGGGCAGCAGCCTCAGTAGTCTCGGTGGCCGCAGCCGGCTCAGCAGTCTCTTCCTTGGCTGCTCCTGAGGAGACAGCCTCAGCCTTCTCGGCTGCGCTGCTGCCGCATGCTGCCATGGAAACGCACATTACGCCAGCCAGAAGCAATGCTACTAACTTTTTCATTTCATTTCCTCCTTTAATAAAGGTACAGATAGTTTTGGGCTTTCAGCCCTTAGTCGTCATTATAGTTGATATTTGTCAGATTTTAAAGTGTGCAGACCAATTTTATGGAAAATTTAAAGGCTGTGCAGGATCCATGGGCAGGGGCGGCTCTATCCAGGATCCAAACCGGATGGCCTTCCTGAGTTCTTTCCAAACTGCAGTTTTTATGAACCCCGCCCTCAGTGGGTGTTTGCCGGAACCATCATACAGGCTGTTCAGGCGTCCTTCCGGAATAGCTCCTTGATTTCCTCCAGCGTCTCCGCGTAATCCCGATGCCTGAGGTCAGGGAATGCCTTGATGAACCTTCCCTCGCCGAAATGTCTGTGGCTGAGAATGTGAGCCCGAAGCTCGTCGTACTGGGCCCTGTAGGCGGCATAGACCTCTCTGCTCCTGGCCCGGGCCTCCTCAAGGGATTGGGCCGCCTCCGCCTTCTTCTGATCGTAAGCCGCATAGGCTTCGTCCACCTTTTCCTCAGCCCGCTCGCGCAGCTCCATTTTCGCCAGAGAGGCCTGGACCCGGCTCTCGCCGATGGCCTGAGCGGTTTTCAGGGAACTCTCTCCGAGACTTTCGCTCATGGCATCGCTCAGGACCCGCATCCGGCGGTTCAGTTCGTCAAGCTTCTGAAGGCGCTTGTTGAGGCCTCGCACAGTAGCCACAGTGACCAGGAAGTCAGCCAGATAGGCAGCGCAGAGCAAGGCCAGAAGGGGCCAGCCGATTCTGTGAGAAATGCTCCACGCCGGCGAGGCCGCAATCATGGGATGGACCATTCGGACCACAATGATGGCACCCAGCCCCCAGTAGAGGCTGAACTTAAGGCAGATGTACCCATGGAAGTTAAAAGGCACATGGCTGTAATCCCACCACCTGGCATGGCAGAAGGTGTCCAGGGCCCAGCCGGCGATGAGCTCGACAGCGGTGGCCAGCGCCATGCCTCCCAGGAAAATAATGCCCGCGTTGAGCCCTGCCACATCCCCATCCGCCGACAGCAGGTTGCCGCAGGAGAGCACGGCCAGCATGCCGAAGCCGTACACCGGGCACACCGGCCCGTTCAGGAAGCCCCGGTTGAGGACCCTCCCCTGGGACACCGCGTGATAAATGACCTCCACGCACCAGCCGATGAAGGAGTAAACTATGAAATACCATCCGATCTGGTAAAAAGACAGGCCTGCGACCATGGTGTTATTTCCCTCCGTAAGTAAACGCCCCAGGGCGGTCTTCCCTCCCTTGCGCAGGAGGGTCTTTTATATTGTCGTCCGCAGCGGAATAAAAAACAACCTACAAAAGCAGGCATTTGTCATCGCTGCCCCGCCGTATCAGATCCACTGCACACCGGCCGGAGCCTTACCTTCCGGGCAGCTTCCAACACGATTGGTGTGAATATGGCTTGCAGCAGCGCCCTGTCCGTGCGTTAATGGACATGGAAAAATGCTGAACCGGTCTCCTCATTTTACGGCTGCCCGATCTTCTTAGCCGTCAGCTCTGCCCAGCCGGCACGGAATCCGGACCTGATGGCGACATCCTGGGAAAGCATGTGGGAAAACGCAGTTCCGTAGAAAGGAATGCGGCCGGCGCGAAGGACTTCATTTTTGAGGAGACTGACCAGAAGCACTCCCAGACCGCGGCCCCTGGCTTCCGGCAGCACGTCGATACCGATCTGCCAGAGCTCAGGGCTGTCCGCGCTGGCGCCCGCCATTGCCACGATTTCCCCTTCAACAGCCGCTGAAACTCCAATCATATCCGGCGCTGTCTCACAGAAACTATAGGCATTGGAGAAACGCTCGTCCCCGCGGAATTGCTCAATCTCATCTCCGCGCCAGACACGCAGCTCATAACCGCCCGCCTCCATAACATTTCTGCCTGAGAACCCGGCCCGCAGCGCAGGCTGCTCATCGCAATCCCTGAAATCCATCTCCTCAAACGACACATAGAAAGGATGCTGGAATCCGATTTCATACCCATATTCGCCAAGCTTTTGGTCCAGCACCCGCAAAGTCTCCGGATCCATGAACCAGGCTCCCTCCGTCTCCGCGAACCTCTCCCGGCACCAACCCAGAATCTCCTCGTGCCCGGCAAAATACAATCTGTTCCTGTACGAAATCACCTTTAAAAAGCAATCGTCATCCGCCCGAAACCGCCTCCGGCCCTCCAGCGGCCGGTAGACCCGGAACTGATTGCGGCCGGTCCTCATTTCTTCATCGGTACAGCAATAATCGATGGCCAGCTGCCTCTCCAGTCTCTTTCTGTAATCCGAAGTATTCATTCCGATATGACACCTCCTTTTCTCCAGTGTAGTACAAAAAGCCGGTGAAACAAAGTGGATTTGAAAAAACCAGAGGACGGATCGCTCCCATTTTTCAAGCCCTCTCATTCCAATCTGAAAAGAAATACGGTACAATAGCCCTCAGACTACCGCAAGCGCACTGAAAAGGTAATCATGATATGAACTGCGAAAATGAAAAACACGCCTTCCTCTCCTACGCCGACCGTTTCGACCGGACAAACGGCATGATTGAGCTCAAAGTTGTCCACACCCTCCGGGTAGCCGAAGTCATGGACCGCCTGACAGCAGCCCTCCTTCTTCCCGACGAGACCCGATATCTGGC
>CACXEL010000026.1 GCA_902766655.1 uncultured Lachnospiraceae bacterium
TGTTTTCGTTCCAACGCACGCATTATAAGGGGCATTGGATTCATTTTCCACAAGCTTTCCGCGGCATCTCATCGGTCATATGGCCACAGCAGAGCACTGCCATTGCGGTACCATTTCAAGAAGGGAGATTCGACTATGAACACTGCAACCACACAAAAAGTACCCGCTCACCTCATGATTCTCTCCATCAACGCCCAGAAGACCGGTGCGCACCTGAAGCACCTGGTCGGCAGCCACGGCTATACGATACAGGAGATCATGAGCATCACGGGGGTGTCTTCCCAGCAGGCCATCTACAAATGGTACAGCGGTAAGTCCCTCCCGTCCATCGAGAACCTTCTCATTCTGAGCCGGACGCTCCAGACACCTATCAACGAGCTCCTCGTCACTGACGAGGGGCCTTTTTTATGCCCTGGGATTGGTAGGAGATGCTCAGGCCCGGTGATTGTGAGCAGATAATATCGGCTCTAGTGGAGAGGTGATTACCTGAATAAAGCCCCTGGCAGGGTGCAAGAGAGGGACATACCTTTCTGTTCACGAAATGTGTGAAACATGAAGGTATGTCCCTCTCTAATTTTCTTGTCAGTGCACTCTCAGGCGGCGTAGTAGCGGGCTTCATTTTCCGCCTTAGGGAGAGACTCGTCAAATTGCTTGGTGAGGAGGGCGACCGCCTCCCTGACCTCATCTGTGAAAAGGAGCTCCTCCGGCGCCACTCCGCAGTCCTCGCAGACGTCGTGGAGTAAAATGACCGCCAGCAGGCTGTCATCACTCAGCCCCATGGACTGCGCGTGGCAGGCCATCATGAGCGGATGGCTAATGTAGGGAATCCGCTTTTCGGAGTATTTCAATCCTATCCGGAACTGGCCTCTGTGGTGCTCCCGGATATAGTAGAGGGCCCGATAGGTCTGCCCCAGGCCGCAAATCTCCGCAATGGTCTTGAGCCGTGTGAACATGTGCTCCTCGGAGAAGAGCTGCTCGCGGATCTCCCACTCATAGGTTCGTCTATCCTCTCCAATCAGAGCAGCCGGCGATGGCCTGGAGGAACCCGGGCAGGGACTTGTCGCTGGTCTCGATGTCGCTGGCAGCCACGGCCAGGCCATCCTTTTTAAGACAAATGCCTGCCCGCTGGGACTTGCAGCACGGGTCCCGAAACGGTCAGGCATAGTATCGTTAAGCATATAGGTCCTTTTCTCATCCATCGCAGGAGAAATCTCACCGCATTCCGCAGACGGGCTTTTCCTGTCCATTATTTGAGGAACATCACCGCCTCCTCCGGCAGGACCAGATAGTTGGGCATTCCCCGCTCCGCGAGCTCCGGCCACCTATTCCGCTGGGCGA
The DNA here is from genome assembly GCA_902766655.1 of uncultured Lachnospiraceae bacterium. Taxonomy (GTDB): domain Bacteria; phylum Bacillota; class Clostridia; order Lachnospirales; family Lachnospiraceae; genus Chordicoccus. The sequence continues at coordinate 1,339 of CACXEL010000026.1, forward strand.
ACCAGCTGAGCGGCTGGGCCGCCGGGTCTGCCGTCTCCGGCGCAATATAGTAGTTGTGCTCGAACTGGAGGATGGCCTCGGATACCACACGGCACCGGATGGCATTTTCCGGCCGTTCTTTTTCCCAGACCGGCACGAACTCGTGGGCCCGGAAGCCCAGGTAATCGACCTTTTCAGGCACGTCAGCGCTGAAGGTCAGGATTATTCCCCAGTCACAGGCCTTCACGTGACGGGCGTCCACCCGCTCCGCCCTGCTCAGGTTCTTGCAGCCTGTCAGGGCAGCCGCGTCATGGCTCCCGGGACAGGCAAAAACCTCTCTCGTCGGCCCCTGGCGGATGATTCTCCCTCCGCCGAGGACCAGGAGTTCCTCCGAAAACCGATAGATTTCATCCCTATCGTGGGAGACCATGATGACTGTACCCGGGTAGTCCGCCAGGGCGGCGGCCAGTTCCCGCTGCATCCGGTCTCTGAGGTATCCGTCCAGGGCAGCAAAGGGTTCGTCCAGCAAAATGGCATCCGGCTCCGCAGCCAGGATCCTGGCCAGGGCCACCCGCTGCTGCTGGCCGCCCGAGAGGCGGGAGGGCAGCCGGTCCTCCAGGCCCTCCAGGCGAAAGCGTCGGATCAGGGCGTCGGCCCGGGCTGAATGATTCGCCGTGCCGGATCGGAGTCCGCCGGACAGATCGCAGGGATGGGTTCGGTTTTTTCCGCCGCCGGACCGAAATCTGCCGATCCAGCCGCCCATTTGGGCCAGGTCCTCATTTTTCCGGTCCTTCATGCCGGCCATGATGTTCTCACGGACAGTCATATTGGGAAAGAGCGCGTAATTCTGGAAAAGGTACCCCACGCGCCGCACCTGCGGCTTCAGGCAGACATGCTCGGTGCTGTCGTAGAGTACCCGCCCGTCGAGGGCGATCTGTCCCTCGTCCGGCGTGTGGATGCCGGCGATGGAACGGAGGGTCATGGACTTGCCGGCGCCGGACCCGCCCAGGATGCCGATCCGCCGGCTCTCCGTCTCAAAGCGGACGTCCAGCACAAAGCCTTTGTATTTTTTACGGATATCAAGGGAAAGAGCCATGGGAAATCACCACTGACGAACATTTTTCATGGACTTTGAGGAAATAAGATTCATGCCGACGATGGCCGCGAATGCGATCACCAGCACGACCGTGACCCATATGCCGGCCACCGCGTAGTTCTGGTCCTGGATGACCATGGCGATCCGCTGGGAGATGGTCGCCGTCTTCCCCGGAATATTGCCCGCCAGCATGCTGGTAGCGCCGTACTCGCCAAGGGCCCTGGCGAAGGTGAGGATGGTGCCGGAGGCGATGCCCGGCCCCGCGTTCGGGACCGCCACCTTCCAGAATATTTCCGTCTCCGACATGCCCAGGGTCCGCCCGGCGTCAATCAGGTCCGGATCCACCAGCTCGAAGGCCGCCCTCGCGTTCCTGTACATGAGGGGAAATGCAATCACGGTCGCCGCGATCACGCATCCCAGCCAGGTCTGCACCACCCGGATTCCGAACTCATCGTAGAGAAAGATCCCCAGCGGCCGCCGCCTGCTGAAGAGGAGCAGGAGGAAGAAGCCAGCCACTGTGGGCGGCAGGACCAGCGGCAGCGTCAGAAAGCCATCGATGACCGCCTTCCAGCCGCTCTTCGCCCCCATGATCTTCCCTGCCGCAAAAAGCCCCAGAAAGAATGAGATCACAGTGGCCGCGATTCCGGTCTTCAGGGATATCCAGAGCGGGCTCCAGTCAAGCCCCGCCGCCAGCTTCATGAATTCCTGCATATCTTTTTCCTCCACAAACAGCGCTGAAATGCATCCGCTCAAGCCTCCGAATGCACAAATCGGCCCCGGGGCATCCTTTTCGCGGATGCCCCGGGACCGGTCAA
>CACXEL010000027.1 GCA_902766655.1 uncultured Lachnospiraceae bacterium
CCGCCCCTTTCCACCTCTTCACACATTAAAGGAGACACCATGAAAGCTACCAGATTGACAGACAATTGGAAGGTTTACCGCGACAAGGACGCTTTTTCCCTGGTCTACGCGCTGCCGGAGGACGCCCGTACCGCCTCCGTCCCCTTCGACGCCATGTGGCAGGAGCCCCAGGACCGGAACGCAGTCAGCGCCGGCCGCACCAGTTACCTGGACGGCGGCGTCTACCACTATTACAAGGAGCTCGACTTTCCTGAGAGCATGCGGGGCGAGCGGATCCTGCTTCGCTTCGACGGCGTCTTTTCCAAGTCCTACGTCTACCTGAACGGCTCCCAGGTAGGGCAGGGCGATTTCGGCTACGTCGGCTGCACCTGCGATCTCACGAATTATATCCGCTTCGGCGCCAAAAATGTCCTTCTCGTCGTCGCCAAGACGCCCGCCCTGTCCAGCCGCTGGTACAGCGGCGGCGGTATTGTGAAGGATGTCTGGCTCCTGGAGGGGAGGAGTGCCTGCATCGAGCCGGGATCCTTCTACCTGGATACGCTGGAAGTGAGCGAAAGCGGCGTCAGCGTCGCCCTCCACGCGCAGATGCGCAGCCTGGAGAACTGGCCGCAGGACGTGACTGTACGCTTTACGGCGGGCGATGCGAATGGCGTCATTTTCACCAGGTGCTTCCGCACGCGCCTCCACGCCGGCGGCACGGCCAGGCTCGTCCACCGGATGCTCCTGCCCGGCATCAAAGCCTGGTCGGAAATGAACCCCAACCTCTACGACTGCCGTCTGGAGCTGGTCAAAGGCGGCGGTGAGGAGGTCCTGGATACGGAGACCCTCCGCACCGGCTTCCGCACCCTGGCCTGGGACGCGGAAAAAGGCCTCACCGTGAACGGCGAGACCGTCAAGCTCCGCGGCGGCTGCATTCACCATGACGAAGGCATCCTCGGCGGCGTCTCCTACTATGACTACGAGTACCGCAGGGTGAAGAAAATGAAGGAGGCGGGCTTCAACGCGGTCCGCTCCGCCCACAACCACGCGGCGCCGGCGCTGCTGGCGGCCTGCGACGCGCTGGGTGTCTTCATTTTGGACGAGGTCTGCGACATGTGGACCAAGATGAAGGGCTACGAGGACTACACCCAGTACTTCGCGGATTCCTGGAAGCGGACAGTCACGGCCATGGTGGAGGACGACAGGCGGCATCCCAGCGTCGTCGGCTACTCGACCGGAAATGAGATTTCCGACATCTGCACCGACCGCGGCATCGAGACCAGCCACGAGATCTACCACCTCTTCAAGGAGCTGGACGACACCCGCTTCGTCACGAACGGTATCAACGGCGCCTTCGCGGCGGGCGACGGCCTGCTGAAAATCGCCTCCGACCTGACCGGCCAGGACGAGTCCGTCTTCGCCGACGGCGACGTCAATAAATTCATGTTCCTGATGGCGACCCAGATGGGCAATATCGTCCGCCACCCCGTCATCAGCGGCATCCTCGAGCAGCTCGACTCCTCCATGGACGTCATGGGCTACAATTACATGACCACGCGCTATGTGCCCGACGCCGCATCTTATCCGGACCGGCTCATGCTGGGCACGGAGACCTACCCGAAGCAGATCGCGGAGAACTGGCGCGCCATCAAGGCCACCAGCCAGTGCCTGGGCGATTTCACCTGGACCGGCTGGGACTACCTGGGCGAGCTCGGCGAGACCCCCGACAACTATCCGGCCTGGAACAATACGTCCGGCGACATCGACACCACCGGCGTGCGGCGTCCGGTCTCGTACTACAGGGAGATCGTTTTCGGCCTCAGGACCCGGCCGTACGTCTGCGTGCGTCCTCCGAAGGCCTTCGGCGTGCCGCGCGAGTTCGGCCCCTGGAAGTTCACGGACGCCGAGGCGGTCTGGACCTATTCGGAAAATGAATTCACAGCTGATAATCCGCAGCACCTTCTCGAAGTCGAGGTCTATTCCCCGGCGGAGGAGGTGGAGCTCTTCCTGAACGGCAGGTCCCTCGGCAGGCAGAGGACCGGGGACGCGGCGGATTACTATACCATTTTCAATGTACCCTACGAAGCGGGAACACTCACAGCGGTCAACGTATGGAAGGGCAGTGTTGACGAAGCGCAGACATGCACGCTCAGCACAACAGGTCCGGCCGTCAAGGTCGTGACGGCAGAACACACCGGCAGCCCGCTCCGGGAGAGCGAAGGCCTCACCTTCCTGGACATCCATCTCGAGGACGACCAGGGCCGCCGCGTCTTCGGCAGGGGAGAGAAGCTTACGCTCACCATGGATGAGGACACAGAGCTCCTCGGCTTCGGCAGCCTCGGCCAGAATCACATGTGCGGCTTCACCCGGACCGAGATCGTCCTCACCGGCTGGAACGCGCTTGCCGTCCTTCGGAAGTCCGGGACTGAAGAAGTGGCTGTGACCCTGTGAGACGGAGGGACGGACCTTTTTCCCAAACTGAGACTCAGGGACGGACCTTTTTCCCAAAATGGGAAAAAGGTCCGTCCCTGAGTCTCAGTCCCTCCTCAGTCTCAGTGCTCACCCAAAAATCTCTCTCAGCAGCTTCTCATACTCCTGCATACTGATGGCCTGCCCCTTAAAGGTAAACGTGCTGTCCTCCGAATACTTATTCGGGTCCGGCCCATCCCCGTAATCGGCCGTGAGCGAAAATGACTCCACTACCGTATCTCCTCCCTGATAAACGGTAAAATCATACTCCTGCCGCCCGGCATGGCCGGTATCTTTGTGACAGATCACATACTTGCCATCATATTGCCCGTAGCAGAGCACGCCTGCGGTCCCCATTCCTTCCGTGAGGACGCTGATTTTTCCTCCCGCCTCGTCCAGGACCATGCCGCCATACATGCCTGTGAGAATGAGTTCATTTTCCCCGTCGTTGTCCAGGTCCAGCTGGGGGCCGACCTCGTAGGGGAACCCGTATTTCTCCGGATCCTGAAGGTCGCTGAGGTAGGCGGGGGTGTTGTTCCATATGTAAGCCGGTTCCTTGTCGTTCAAAAAATCGTCGAAGGGTGACGTTTTCCCAGCTGCCGCTGTCCCGGAGCTTTCGGACGCGGCAGTCTTTTTTGACGGATCGCTGCCGGCGGAATCGGAAGCGGTCTTCCCGGTAGTCTTCTTATCCTTTTCCCCGGAAGCCTTGTTCTTCGCGGATGATTTTTCACCGGACTTTTCCGACGCCGGCTTCGAGCTGCCGCCGGACTTCTTCTTGTTGTGGGTCTTGATATCGGAAATCCCGTCCGGCGCGTAATCCACGGGCACGTCATCGATTTCCTTCTGATAATCGTCCTGGAGCTTTTCAATATAATCATCCAGAGACATGTCCCCGATCTTTCTTGCGGCATACTCGTCCGGATACATGCCCCAGAGCAGGTTCAGCGGAGCGATGTTCATGGTGAGCTCGTCCTGAAGAACGTTCTGCTTGTCCGTTGCAAGCTTGTCCAGGAAATCCTTGTACTGCACATCCGTCTTGTTGTCGAACACCCGGATCAGCTTCTCGAACCCGGTCGCATCCAGAGCATTGTCGGCAAAGCCCTCGGAATAGTCGCAGCTGAGCTTTCTGAGACTGTACAGCGCCTCGACGGAGCGGACGAACAGGTCGGCATCCGCCCGGGTCTTCACTGCGTCGAACCCCTTCCTGTCATTGTCATACCGTTTTTCGAGCTTCTCCGAGGCGGAAATGAGGACCCGCGCCATTTCCCCGACGCACTCCAGCTTGAGCAGGCTGTCCTCCATGTCGTCATTTGAGAACAGCCCCGAAACCACGATGTCCCCGATGGCCGTTCCTGCCAGGAGAGCGGTTCTCAGCTCATACGGGAGAGCCGAGAGCACGGCTTCCTGGTAAGCCTCCTTCAGCACCTTCTTGCCGGCCTTCATGCCCACGTCGGCGGCAGTGTCCACAAATGCATCCGCCACGGCGAGAGGCAGGCCCTCCATGGAGACCCGGACCTCCAGAAGGGCGGCGGAGAGGAGGGCGTCATTTGTCCCGCCGGCCAGCTCCTCAAGAAGGGCCTTGTCCCGTTCGCTTGCCTGGCACATGGCCGTCATGTTCATACATAGCTCAGCGAAATCCTTGACCGAATCCGCCACCAGGAAGAACTGGTCCAGAATATCATCCAGGGGAATACCGATGTCGAGCTCCTTCATCAGGCTCTCCTTCACGCCTTCCTTCAGATTCTCCCGGCTCTCCGCATCGGAGATGTCGTACATGGTGTCCCCGTGGTCGACGAGGTCCTTGAAATACGTATAAAAATCTTCGGAATCGTCCAGAAATTCATCCACCTTCTCATCGTCGTATCGTTCATTTTCCTCCAGAATGAGACAGATCAGGATCGTGCGGTAATAGTCCTTGATTTCCTTCTCGCGCCCCACCAGCACCGAGGGATCGGTCAGGGCATGGACGCCGTGATC
>CACXEL010000028.1 GCA_902766655.1 uncultured Lachnospiraceae bacterium
AAACTGGGACTGAGGGACGGACCTTTTTCCCACTTTTTCCCAAAATGGGAAAAAGTGGGAAAAAGGTCCGTCCCTCAGTCCCAGTTTTTCAGCCTTCCAGCCCCCTCACGCCAGCGGCTCTTCGCCGTATTTGTCCAGCAGCAAATTGGCGTCGATGACGCCGGCCTTCTGGTTGATGGCCACGGTCAGGATGATGTCCCGGCGCCGGCGGGAATAAAGGGGTGCATTTCCCGAGAGCTCCAGGGCGCGGGTGGTCTCGCGGAGGGTGAGGCCGGCCGCCAGGCAGAGCCTCAGGACCTTGTCCCGGCCGGGCTGGCGGGTCCCCTTCATGACCTGGTAGTAGTAGGAGCGCTCCAGGGCGCTGCGCCCGATCAGCTCCCCGCTGGTCAGGGCCTGAACGGACGCCAGGGAGAGGAAATATTCGGGGAAGGAGGTGAAGCTGTCCGCGACCTTCGGCAGCTCCATGAATTGTTCCATCTGCTTTTCGGAGGAGATATTTGCCAGAATAGAGTCCAGCTGCTTTGTCGTCGGTTCGTCCATTGTGCTCCTTCCTTCCATGATGTATGATAAAGTATGACGCAGCTGCAAAAACAGCGATACGTCCTGAACAGTTACAATTTACCATAAAAATGCCATGAAAGAAAGATGCCATGCCGGGAGAACATTTGTCTGAACTGGAACGGCTCTGCGCCGAGGCCCTCTACGAGGAGGTCCGCCCCCTGGAGGACGGCAGGTCCATCGTCCGGGACGCGGCCTCGGGCCGCCTTTTCTTCAAAAAGAGGCTGATGACCTACAATACGGAGGTCTTTGCCTGGCTGAAAGCCCACAGGAGCCGCTATGTGCCCAGGATCGAGGCCTTCTGGCAGGAGGGCCCGGAGCTGGTGGTCATCGAGGAAATGATCCAGGGCGACACCCTGGAGCAGGTCCTCACGCAAGGGGAAGGTCCCTCCTTCGAGGAGCGGGTCCGGATTTTGATGGAAATCTGCGACGGGCTGTCATTTCTCCACAGCGCCGAGCCGCCGATCATCCACCGGGACCTCAAGGCCTCCAACATCATGCTGACCGAGGACGGCGTGGTCAAGATCATCGACTACGACGCGGCCAAGATCTCCGTCAAGGGCCAGGCGCGCGACACCCAGCTGATCGGCACCCAGGGAAATGCAGCCCCCGAGCAGTACGGTTTCGCTGCATCGGATGCCCGCACGGACATTTTCGCCCTGGGGAAGCTGATCGGGCGGATGCTGCCCGGCAATGCGGACGCCATGCGGATCGCCGCCCGCGCCACCCGGATGGATCCCGCAAAGCGCTATGCCTCCGCGGCCCAGATCCGGGAGCCGATCCGCCGGATCCGCGAGCACCCCTCCGGCCTGGACAGCCTGCTGGAGAAGCTGCCGGGGTATGATCCGGTGAGCAGACGGCAGCGGGTTTTGGCGAGGGTCGTCATTTTCCTCCTGTTCCTGGCGCTTGCGGGCGGGGCATTTCTGACCTACAGGCAGACGGTCGTGCTGCCGCGGAGGCAGGAGGAGGCCGTGGCGGGCGCGGTCCGGGCGCTCGAGGAGAGCACCGAGACGGCGGAGATGGCGGAAAAGACCCTGGCGCTCCTTGAACTGTGCCCGTACAGTGCGCTTACGCCGGACCAGCAGCTGCTGGTGAGGGATAAGGCGCGGACCGTGGTCCGGGATTACAGCTCCGGCACGGAGGGTGAGAAGCAGAAGACCGGAGTGTGTCTGACCGGGGATGGGGTGGATTTCATTTCCCGGATTCGGGAGATGGGGGTGGATGAGGCGGCGGCCGAGGCCATTTCCGTCGGCGGCCAGATCCGCTACATGCTCCGGTACAACGACTGGGAGGGCGCCTTCCGGTCGCTGACTTACCTGGAAGGGCTGCCCGATGAGGCGGCGCTTCGGGAGCGCGTCCGCGCGACAAGCGAAAATGCGGCAAATGAGCACAAGGAGGCCTTTGAAGCCAACGGTACCGTGACCGAGGCCTTCCAGGCCATGTGGCTGTATGGGCGTATGATCGACGCGGGCTTTGAGGAGGAGAGAGAGGCTTTCGAGGCCTATTACGAAGAGCTGATCGCGAGTGCCGGGACGGAGCAGGAGGCAGAGGATTTTGATACCGCCGAGAAGATCCTGAGGAACCTGCTTTCCTATGAGGCCAGGGTGTCGCGGCCCCAGGGGGAGCCGGCGCTGGCGGACCGGATCCGGGAAAATGACTACCTGCGAGCCTCCTGGAAGCTCAGGAAGCAGGACTACACCGAGGCCCGCGCGGCATTTGAGGCGCTGGGGGACTACAGGGATTCCGCCGACCGGGTGACGGAGTGCGATTATCTCCGGGCAAAGCTGCTGCATTCCCGGAAGCAATACAAGGCGGCCGCGGAGCTCTTCGGGAAGATTTCCGGCTATCAGGACGCGGACGACCTGTGCAGGGAGGCCAAATTCCAGTATTGCGTCTCGATGGAGGAGGAGCCGGACGAGACCACCTACACCTATATCGAGGAGCTGGCCAGGGCGGACTACCCCGGCGCTTCCGCGCTCCGGGACGAGCTCTGCACCTGGAACGCCGTGATCGAGAGCGGGATCAATTACAGGCTCGGGGCTGAGCAGAGCGCCATCGTCCGGGCGACCCTCAACCATGGCCCCGCGAAGGGTTCGACCCACCTCCGGTTCGAGATCACGGACCTGGAGAACGGGATGCACAGCTCCTTCACCTCGGAGGAGAAGGTGAGCCGGGGGGAGAGCTTTTCCATCTATTACTCGGTGAGCAGCCTGACGGAGAACATCTTCGAGAAGAAATACCGGGTGGAGATCTACGCGGACGACGGGGCGAAGATCGGCAGCTGGAGCGGGCAGTTCACAGCGGACTTTCTGAGGGACTGAGGGACGGACCTTTTTTGAGACTGAGGGACGGACCTTTTTCCCACTTTTTCCCAAAATGGGAAAAAGTGGGAAAAAGGTCCGTCCCTCAGTCTCAAAAAAGGTCCGTCCCTCAGTCCCAGCTCAGTCTCACCCGCTTTACCTGGCGAGAGCAGAAAGAAGGCTAAGCAGCGACGTGCCGTCCTGATCCTTGCCCGCGTCCTGGGCGGGCTGCTGGGCGACGCCGCCGAACATGCCGAGGAGGCTGCCGAGACCGGCGGACTGCTGGGTCTGCTGCTGGGTGTTGGCCGCAGAGACGCCGGACAGAAGGGCGGGCGCGAGGATGGCGAGGATGGCGCCGACCTGGCTCTCGGTGAGGCCGGTCTGTTTGGCCAGCTGGCCCATGACGGAGCCGTAGCTGCCGCCGAGGATGTGGCCCAGGATCCGGCTGCCGTCATCGGCGTCGGCGTCCTTGATCTGCTTGTCGATCTGGTTGGTGCTTGTGTGCTGGCTCAGCGCACCGAGCAGGGACAGGGCGCCCTGCTGGTTGGAGGCATTGCTGGTCAGGTACTTGAGCAGAATCGGGATCGCCAGCGGGAGCAGCTTCCGGATCAGGGCTGCGGAGACCCCGGTTTTTTCGGACAGTGAATCGACGGAAGACTGGGTCGTCATGGAACCAAGAAGCAGTGATAACAGGTTCATAAGTCTTTTTCCTCTCCTTCTCTTTTTTGGGCCGGCAAGATGAAGTCCGGCCGTTCGTTGGGTTACCCATATTTTACCACGATAGTGTAGCAAAACCACGAAAAAACGCAAATATTCTGAAAAAAAACGATTTGAAGGGGAAACCTGGGACTGAGGGACGGACCTTTTTCCCACTTTTTCCCAAAATGGGAAAAAGTGGGAAAAAGGTCCGTCCCTCAGTCCCACCTCAGGCCGAAAAAACGGAATTATCCAGATAAAAAACGATTCGTGGGAGAGATTTTATGATAAAATATTTCGGGTCAGAAGCAGAGGCGGCCCGGTAGGCTGCCGATTATTCAGATGAGCAATAATGAGGGTAGTGTGCAATATGTCTGAACAGGAGAAAATGAGTATGCAGGGGATAAAAAGGGAAAGTGAAGATATGCATACGCTTTTTGTTTACGGAAGCCTGATGAAGGGCCGGTCCAACCATGTCCGCTATATGGCCGGGGCTTCATTTTTAGGAAATGCATACATTACAGGCTTTGACCTGTACGACCTGGGTCATTTCCCTGCCATCAAACACGCGGAGGGCAGCGGGCGTGTCCTCGGCGAACTGTACCGGATGGGACCGAAGGCCTTTGCGGCGATCTGCTGGCTGGAGGGAGAGGGCGTGCTTTACCAGCGCGAGACGGTGACGGCATACCTCGACGGCTGTGAAAATGGCCTTGAGACGGAGACCTTCGTATTCATTCCGAAGATTGACGGGCAGGAAGTAACCCTGGTCCCGGAGACAGAGCAGCCCTGGAAAAGAGCGGCTGCCAAAGAATATGTCTGGTATGGCTGCTACGGTTCCAGCGTCAACAGGGCGCGTTTTATGAAGTACATTGGCAGATGTGTAGACCGGACGGAGCCGATGGAGGACCGGCCGTACACATTTCCCCACTCTGTATATTTTGCGGGGGCTTCCGTCATCTGGGGCGGGAAGTCACCTGCTTTTCTGGACGATACGAAGCCGGGCCATGCATACGGAAGGATCTACAGGATCACCCGGGAACAGTATGAGGAGATCAGGTGGCAGGAGGGACCGAAATACCGGAAGAGGCTGGACCTGGGGACCCTGGAGGGGTGCCCGGTGGTGTCATTTACCTGCGAGGAAAGGCAGAAGAGAGGTATTCCTTCCGGAAAATACCTGGAGGTGATTCTGCAGGGGATGAAGGAAGTGTATCCCGACGACCCGGAAAGGGCGGTGGCCGGGGAACTGGTCAAAGGCATCTTCAGCGAGGAAGAGCTGGTGATCCTCGACTGTCTGCGGAAGGCGGAGCATGGACTGCCCAACCGTGTGATTTCCGAGCGGACCGGCATCGCGCCGGAGCGTGAGGCCGAGCTGATCGATGGCCTTTCAGGGATCGGCGCCGTACAGCAGGACAGCCGGAGCCTGGCCTTCGCCGGCACGGACGCGGAGGCGGTCTACTATACCTGCGAGGGCGCCAGGGATGTGATCGATATGGTCAGGGAAATTCTGGATATGTGAGGGGGAGCCTGGGACTGAGAGACGGAAACTGGGACTGAGGGACGGACCTTTTTCCCAAACTGGGACTGAGGGACGGACCTTTTTCCCAAAATGGGAAAAAGGTCCGTCCCTCAGTCCCAGTTTGGGAAAAAGGTCCGTCCCTCAGTCCCAGCCCATGATCCTGATGTGAAAGGCAAACCCCTCATAGTCCAGCGCCTGCACCGTGAACGGATGCTCCTCCATCGCCAGCGCGGTCGTCCCGCCCCGGGTGAACAGCGGATACTCCCCGCGGAAGCCTTCCTTATATAGTGCCTCCGCCACGCGCCGCCGTTCCTCCGCCATGCAGGCGGTGGTCTCCGCATCGTAGGCCCGCTCGGGATACTGCGCGGACGCCTCGCAGACCTTCCGGTAAATGACCTCCCACAGCCCCCGCCGCTCCGGCAGGGCCAGGGCCTCGGCCAGGGGGCGGGCTGCATTTTCCGGGCGGAAGAAGGGGAGCTTTTTGAGGGCCTGGGCGTGGTCGATCTTTTTCACATAATCCGCATCGCCGGCCTCGAGGGCCAGGGCGCGCATGAGGGCCCAGCCGTCCTCATTTTCCGGGTAGCACTCGTCCAGGGGATCGTCGATTGGCGAGTAGAAGCGGAAGGGGCCGAAATGGACCAGCGGGAGGATCGCCCGCTCCTCCGCGTTCACGGCCTCAGGCCCCAGGAAGGCGTACTTGTCGTGGATCGTGCCGATCATGTAGACCAGCATCCGCCACTCCTCCTCCCCCTGCCGCCAGAAATGCCCGATCCTATGGTACTGATAAAAGCCGCGCACCGCCTCGCAGCCGTCGAACCAGAGCGTCAGCTTATCGCCGCCCGGCATCTCGAAAATGAGACCCGGCCGCTCCGGCTCCCTGACCAGCTTCACCAGCGTGCCGGCAGCGAATTCTTCCGGCACGCTGCCCATGACCTGGCAGTTCCGCAGGATCAGATAGTACTCGACCGCGTCGTTCATCATGTAGGGGACGTAGAGATCGCCGGGCGCGGTCTCCGAGGGGATGAGCTCCAGGACCTCCAGCTCCAGGAGGTCGTCGAGGAGGAGAAGGAGGTCTTCGTGGGAGAGAGGGGTTGTCGTCATTTTTCATGCTCCTCACAGGGTTCTTTCCGGTATTCTACCATGTTTTTTCTCTGACAGGCCACCATAGTATGCTATAATTGAATACTAGCCGGCGCATTCTCGTGACTTCAGTCGTGAGTTAACCGGCCTCATTTTTTTACCTGATACTTTCTCGTGGGGCGGAAGCATTTTTCTAAGAGAATAATTAAGAATATACGTTCGAATTGTGATGACATATCTGTTTTTGTCTGATATAATAATTATATGGAAAATAGATTGTATAAAATGGATAAAAACAAATTAACATATGGTAGGGGATATGTTTACTCCCTGCAGTACCATATTGTCTGGTGTACGAAATACCGCCGGCAGGTCCTGAAGGACGGGGCAGATACAGACTGCAAAGTACTGCTCAGGAAACTGGCGCAGGAGTACCGGTTCAGGATCTCGGCGATGGAAGTGATGCCGGACCACATTCATCTTCTTATCGACGCGAGTCCCCAGTTCTGCATCCCGAACATGATCAAGATCATGAAGGGCGGGACCGCGAGAAAGCTGTTCCAGCTCCATCCGGAGATGAAGCAGAAGCTGTGGGGAGGTCATCTGTGGAACCCATCTTACTGTGTCGTCACCGTGAGTGACAGGAGCCGGGAGATGGTGGAGCAGTACATCGACAGCCAGAAGGAAAAGGAGTGGGGCGGGAAAGGACGTCCGCCGAGAGACCTTGCAAGGCTGCAGGCATATGACCGGGAGGTGCTGGATGCGGATCATATCAGGCTACAGGGTGGAGATCCTGAAACTTCATAGACCTCTTGAGCGGACCCTGAGAGTG
>CACXEL010000029.1 GCA_902766655.1 uncultured Lachnospiraceae bacterium
TCCGCAGCATCCGCTGTCTCCTCCGCAGCATCCGGCGTCTCCTCCGCGGTGTCAGCACCTTCCTCCTGAGCAGCTTCCGTCTCCGCCGAGGTGTCAGCGCCTTCCTCCTGAGCAGTTTCCGTCTCCGCCGCGGCGTTCTCTTCCGTTGCCGGTTTCTCCGCGCCGCCGGACGCGCAGCCATTGAGCGCCAGTGTCAGGGCGGCGGCGAGGACAATCAATTTCGTCACATACTTCTTTTTCATAAGAGCCTCCGGTTTCATCATTTACCAATTATTCATATAACTGTTCGGTCGACGGCCGCGCGGGCCGGATCATCCTTGTTGCCGACGGTCGGGAGTACTCCGCAGCCCGGCAACGATCTGTCAGACCTGTCTGTCCGTCACGCCTGCCAACCGGTCTTTACACATCTGATTTCATGGTGCTGAACAGTCATCTTATATTTTACCATTTTATAATGGATATGTCTTGATTTTCAGATTTATAGACAGAATTATCACGAATTCCGGCCTTTGCAGGCCCATTTCGAGAAAAAAACGACCCCTGTGCCGGTTTTTGGCCGGGCAGGGGTCGGCGGAAGGTCTTTCTTTTCAGCGCAGGAAGCCCTGGATGATGGTCTCCTCGGCCTCCTTCTCGGTCAGGCCCAGCGTCATGAGCTTCATGAGCTGGTCGCCCGCGATCTTGCCGATGGCCGCCTCATGGATGAGGGAGGCCTCGACGTTGCTGGCCTTGAGCCTGGGCGTCGCGAGAATGACGCCGTGGTCCATGATGATGGAGTCGCACTCGGCATGGCCGGAGCAGGCCGCGTTGCCGTCGATGCCCAGGACGACCTCCTGATAGCTGTTGTCCTTGGCGACGCCGCGGCTGACGATGTCACAGCTGCCGCCGTCGCCGTTCATGGCCACCTCGATCTCGGCCACGGCCTTCTGGTCCAGGTTGGTCAGGATCTTGTCGTGGATGATCAGGGTGGTATTTTCCTTCATGGTGGCCCTGGTGGTGCGGATGGTATCATCCACGCCGCCGATCTGGCTGGTCTCCAGCTGCATGGCGGAGCCCGGCTCCAGCTCGACCACGGTGGCAGGATTCATGAGGCGCTTTCCGGTGCCGGTCCCCTCGCCGTAGTGGCGCTCGACGTAGCGGACCTTGCTGTTCTTCCCGACGAAGAACTGGTGGATGCCGTCGTGCCTGGAGTCCTGGTCGCCGCAGTTGGAAATGCCGCAGCCCGCGATGATGGTCACGTCGCAGTCCTCGCCGATGAAGAAGTCATTGTAGACCATCTCCTTGAGGCCGCTCTCGCTGATGATGACGGGAATGTGGACACTCTCGTTCTTTGTCCCGGGCTTGATAATGATGTCGATGCCCGGCTTGTCCGCCTTGGTGACGATATCGATGTTGGCCGTGGTGTTCCTGGCCGTGCTCTGTCCGTTGCTCCGGATGTTGTAAGCGCCCTGGGGCAGCGCGTCGAGGGCTGCCACCTCATGCAGCAGATTCTTCTGTATACTGTCCATTCAGTCCACCCCCTTCGCCTTCTCGGGCCTGGGACCCTTTTCATTGAGAATCGCGCAGCCCGGCCCGACAATGTTGATGGCGCTGAGCACCTTGTCCCGGTCATCGTAGAGGACTCCCTCACCGTCCTTCAGATAGATGATCTTGTCGGCGATCGCCAGGATCCGCTCCTGGTGGGAAATGATAACAATGCTCCCCGAGGTCTTTTGATACAGATTCTCGAAGATATGGATCAGGCTCTGGAAGCTCCACAAGTCGATGCCCGCCTCCGGCTCGTCGAAGAGGGAAAGCTTTGATCCCCTGGCGGCCGTCATGGCGATCTCGATCCGCTTCATCTCGCCGCCCGAGAGGGTGGCGTTCAGCTCTCTGAAAATGTAATCCTTGGCGCAGAGGCCCACGTCGCTCAGGATCTTGCAGGCCTTGTTGAAGGATCTGGCATCCTTGTTGGCCAGCTCCAGGATATCCTTGACCCGGAGCCCCTTGAAATGGACAGGCTGCTGGAAGGCATAGCTGATGCCCAGGTTGGCGCGCTCGTTGACGGGCATGTCCGTGATGTCCTGCCCGTCGAAAAGTACCCTGCCGGAGGTGGGCTTGAGGATGCCCATGATGATCTTCAGCAAGGTGGACTTGCCGCTTCCGTTGGGGCCAGTGACCGCGACGAAGCGGTCCTCGATGGTCAGGCTGATATCCTTTAGAATCTCCTTGCCGTCCACCGTGTAGCAAATGTTCTGCAGTTCAAGCATGGTTGTTATTTTCCTTAAGAGATAGATTTTTGCACATCCACATTATTATAAGGATTTCACACGGCGGATGCAATGTCTTTTTCGGTCGGGCATCCGGGTCATTTTTTCTCCTCATCCGGAATGGCAAGGTTCAGGACGATGGCGATGATGGCCGCCGGGACAATGCCGGAGCCGCCGAAGATGTAGTTGATCCAGGTGGGCAGGCTCGAGAGGATGGCGGTGTTGGCGCCGAGGCCGTAGCCCAGACCCAGGGCGATGGAGACGATGGTGACCGTCTTGGTGGAGATGCCTTCCTTGGTGACCAGCTGGATACCGCTGACCACGATGGAGGCGAACATCATGACGGCGGCGCCGCCGAGAACGCTCTGGGGCATGACGTTGACGATGGCCGCCAGCTTGGGGAAGAGGCCGCAGAGGACCAGGAAAATGGCACCCATGGAGATGGCGTAGAGGTTGACGACCTTGGTCATGCCGATGAGGCCGACGTTCTGGCTGAAGGAGGTGTTGGGCAGGACGCCGAAGAGGGAGGCCAGGGAGGAACCCAGGCCGTCGCAGGTGATGGAGCCGGAGAGCTCACGGTCCGTGGCCTCGCGTCCCAGGCCGCCTTCCGTGATGCCGGAGGTGTCGCCGACGGTCTCCACGGTCGTGACGATGAACATGATCATGATGGGAATGATGGCCCGGATGTCAAAGACGTACTTGAGCAGGTTGCCGCCCGAATCCCGAAGGTTCACGCCGATGAACTTGGGCAGGGAGAACCAGCCCGCCGAGCCGACAGCCGCCCAGTTGATGACCCAGGAGCAGGTCTGGGTGGCGCCATTTGCGTCCGCGTAGGTGGTCGGGAGGATCAGGGCCAGGATGGAGCAGAGAATGTAGCCCGCGATGATACCGACCAGGATGGAGGCTGCGCTCAGGGGACCCTTGGCGTAGTGCTTCACGACAACGATCACGATCAGGACAAAGAGGCCGACGAAGAGGTTGACGGGAGAGCCGAAGTCGCCCTTGCCGTTGCCGCCGCCGAAGGAGTTGATGCCGACGCTGATCAGGGAGAGACCGATGGCCATGACGACGGTACCGGTGACCACGGAGGGGAAGAACTTCCGCAGATATTTGAGGGCAAAGCCCAGGACCGCCTCGAAGACGCCGCCGATGAGGCTCGCGCCCATGATGGCGCCGTAGGCGACGATGCCTCCGCCCATGGAGGCGGCGATGCCGGAGCAGACGCCGATGAAGCCGGAGCTGGTGCCCATGACGATGGGAAGGTGGCCGCCCACCGGGCCGATGGTGAAGAGCTGGACCAGGGTGACGAGCCCCGCCACCAGCATGGCGTTCTGGATGATGGAGACGCGGATCACGTCAGTCCCCTCAAAGCCGCAGGCTCCGAGAATGATGATGATCGGCGTCAGGTTGCCGGCAAACATGGCGAGCACATGCTGGAGTCCGTAAAGAATCGCCTGGCCAAGCGGAATCTTGCCTTCAAGCTTATAAGGGGAAGAGAAACCGTTGTTACTTGCCATTTTGTACCTCCTGCTATGATAAAACACTGGTCCCCCCTTTCAAGGAGAGGACCGACAATTACTCACTCATTATATCGTATCAAACGCCACGTTACCACACTAAATTACTAAAACCCCGTCACTATACAGCCACCCTCGGGCTTCATTTCCCGGAGACGGCGGAAATCCGGTCCAGGACCATGCGCTCCGCGGCGTCCATGTAAGCGTCCACATCGAAGTCCCGCGGGTCGATGGTGAACTGGATCGAAGCCCCTTCGAGGAGAGATACCACCAGGTAGGGAATGATCTCCCGGTCCTCGTCGGGCATGCCGGGGCAGTAACGAATGATGATCTCGCGGATCTCGTCCCGCCAGTTGGTAAAATTCTCCTGAAAGTATTCCCGGATGACCCGGTTGATCCGGGTCTGGACGATGAAGTCCAGCTCGGCGAAGTCGAACTCCCGGCGTTTCCCCAGCATGGCCTTCTTCTGGCGGAAGAAGACGTCCAGCTGGTCCTTCAAATCGTCCCCCGCCTTTTTGCGGTCGTTCAGGCGGACCCTGTAGAATTCATTCTCCACGTAAGCCTGCAGAGCGATGAGCAGGTCATTCTTGGTCTTATAGTAATAGTGGACGTTGGACTGCACCATATCCGCCCGGTCGGCGATCAAATGCATCCGCGTTCCGCTGATGGTGCACTCGTTGACCACCTTGAGCGCGGCCCTCAGGATCCTCTCCTCCATCTCCGAATATTCTGTCAGCTCTTTTCCCATAGCCGGGTCCTCTGTCCTTCATTTCCCGCGTCCGCGGGAGCTGCGCTCTCTGCTTGGTGCTCCATTATGGCGCGGCGGCCGGCCCTTCCGGCAGGCCGCCGCGGTACTTTTATTCTGTCGTCTTCACGCACCTGCCCATCAGAGATACAGGTAACTGTAATCCCTGTCGATGGCCTCGATGACGAGCTTCAAATCCGCAAAGAGGCCGCAGTCCGGATCGGTCAGCCGGTAGTCATGGACCGTGCCCATGAGCCTCACGCGCACGTCCATGGCCGCCCGGTCGAGGACCACGTAGCCGCTGTTGGCCGAGTTCTCGAAATCAGCCACATTTGCAAAGAAGGTGAACTTGTCCTTGTAGGGCGCGGAGCTGTAGGGGCAGAAGCTCCTGCAGTTGCCGCACTCGTTGCACATGTAGTCCACGTGGACGATGGCCGGCATGGCGTGTCCCGGGATCTCGATGGCCACGTTGGCCCTGTTGGGGCAGACGTCGACGCAGTTCTCGCAGACCTTGTTGCAGGCCAGGCACCGCTCCTTCTCCTCCGCCACCGCGGCCGAATGGACCAGGATGCCCTTCCTGCCGGTGATCTCCGCCGGATCGTCCTCGTAAATGAAGTCCGCCGGCGCCTCCTTGCCCAGGATCGCGCTCACGGCCTTCTGGGCATCCTTGATGGCCAGCACGATGGTGGCCGGCTTCACGGCGCCGTCGCCGATGATGTAGACGCCCTTCCGGGTGGAGGCCATGGTGGCCGGGTCGATGACCGGGGTTCCCCGGTTGCCCAGCTCAATGCCCATCTTTGTGTACTCCTCGCTGTCGATCTTCTCGCCCAGGGAGGCGATGACCGTGTCGGCCGGGATGACCACTTCCTCCTCGGTCTCCACCGGCTTCTGGCGGCCGCTGGCATCCATCTCGCCCAGCACCACCTTGCGGCAGGTCAGCAGGCCGTCCTTCTGGGTCTTCGGAGCCAGAAGCTCCAGGAAATGTACACCCTCCTCGAGGGCCTCCAGCATCTCCTCCTCGTCCGCCGGCATGTACTTTTTGGTCCGTCTGTAGACGATGGTGACATCCTCAACGCCCGGGGCGCGCTTCGCGGTCCTGGCGCAGTCCATGGCGGTGTTGCCCGCGCCGATCACCACGACGTGCTTGCCGAGGGAGAGCCTGTCGATGCCGGCTTTGGCTTCGATGAGGAATTCGTGGGCGTTGATCTCATTTTCCGACTCGATGCCGATGGGCATGCCCTTGTGGGCGCCGATGGCAAGGAGGATCGCGTCGTAGCCTGCGTTCGCAAGCATGTCGAGGTCACTGATCTCCACGTCCATGAGGAATTCCACCCCGTAGGCTTTGGCGATGGCGACGTCCTTGTCCACGGCATCGGCGGATATTCTGAAGGAGGGGATCACGTTGCGGACGGTGCCGCCGGGCTCCTCGGCCTTATCAAACACAGTCACTGCCCAGCCGGCCCGGGCCAGGAAGGTGGCCGCGGCGATACCGGCGGGTCCGGCGCCGATGATGGCCGCCTTCCTGCCGACGGGGGCCGGGGCCCTGAGTCCCGCGAGGACCTGATCATAACCGCCCTTGGCGGCTTTCAGCTTGGTACCGCGGATGTTGACCGGCTCCTCGTAGAAATTGCGGGTGCACTTGGTCATGCAGCGGTGGTTGCAGAGGGTGCCCGTCATGAAGGGCAGGGGGTTCTTGCTCAGGATGACCTCCAGGGCCTCCGCGTATTTCCCTTCGCCGGTCAGCTTGACGTAGGCGGGGATATCCTGGCGGATGGGGCATCCGTCCATGCAGGGGGCCATGAAGCAGTCCACCAGCGGGACCTCCTCCTCGATCTTCCTGGAGGGGATGGGCTTGATGGGCTTCGTGTGGTGGGAATCCTTCTTGATGTCCTCGATCAGCGAGCCAAGGGCCGCCACGTCCACACCCTTGAAGGGCTCGTAGGCGCAGGCCGTCAGCTTGTCCGCGATCTGGTAATTGCGGTTGTAGCCGCCGGGCTTGAGCAGCGTCGTCGCCACCGTGATGGGCCAGATGCCGCAGCCGTAAATGCGGTCGATGTTGAAGAAGTCCGCGCCTCCCGAGAAGGAGATCCTGAGCTTCCCGTCGAAGGCGCGGCTGAGGTTGTAGGCCGTGGTCAGGGACAGGGCGCAGAGGGACTTGCCGGACATGTACATTTCGTTGCTGGGAAGCTCGTTCCGCGTGACGTCCACCGGGAACGTGTTGGTGATCTTGACGCCGA
>CACXEL010000030.1 GCA_902766655.1 uncultured Lachnospiraceae bacterium
CATGGACGCCTGTATCAATCAAACCGTTATTTATATAGAAGCTTCTCCGCCGTTCACAGATTTCGCGGTCCTCCGGGCTCCTGGCACAGTCCGGATCCTCAATTTCCAGAAGGACAAGGGATCCGTCGCTCAGGTTCTCGTTTAGAAGCATCTTTATAAAATGACTGCCGATTCCCATCCCCCGCAGGTCCTCTAAGACGGCGTAATAATCAAACATATACCTGGGGCCGGCGCCGTCAGTACCCGGCAGGACAACAAAGAAAGCGTAAGCCATGATCCTGTCCTCCTCGAAGGCGGCCAGACAGCGGTATTCATTTCTCTTCAGGGCGCGCTCTATCATGACGAGAGGCTTCCTCTCATCAGGCGGGAAATCGGCTGTCAGGTATTTCCGGTATACTTTACGGACCTCTCTGATGTCCAGTTCACGAATAATCAATGATGTATCCCCCAATCTTTTTTCCTTGTCAAAGCATGTGTCAAGCAATGTCAAAAGTACCGCTCGCCATGTTCATCCTGATTTCCATCGTCCTGATCCTCTTCTTCCACCTTGAACGCGATCTTGCCAGGCTCAAGGCTGAAAAAGGGATGAAGCCTGATCCGGAAAATAAAAACATATAAAAGCCCGCGAGGCCGCCTCAGACGAGGCGGCCTCTTTTCATGTTCCGGTCATCACATGAGCGGTGCGAAGAACCTCAGCACCAGCTGCCCTAACCGCAGCATCGCCGACCGTCCGGTCCGGTACTTCTCCGTGACCTCCGTGCACTCGGGGAAGGTCCGGTCGAAATCGGCTTTCATTTCCGCGACAGCGTCACAGCCTATGAGAAGGCAGCCATCTTCAAAGTGATGATACAGGCTCCTGTAATCCATGTTGATGGTGCCGCAGGTCGCGACGATATCGTCGGAAATGGACATCTTGGCGTGGCAGAAGCCGGGCGTATACTCGAAGATCCGCACCCCTTCAGCAGCCAGCCGGTTGTAGTAGGACCTTGTCAGCTGGTAGACCAGCTTCTTGTCCGGGATACCCGGTGTGATGATGCGGACATCCACACCCCGTTTTGCACAGAGCCCCAGCTCCCGGCTCATCTCGTCTGTGATGATCAGGTAGGGAGTCATGAAGTACAGATATTTCTGTGCACGGCTGACCATGCTCATGTAGACGTCCTCGCCGACCGGCTTTTTGTCCATGGGGTTGTCGGCGTAGAACTGAACATACCCGTTGGCCGGTCCGGTCGGCTCATGGAGCGACAGGAACTTGTCAAAATTCCTGTCATCCTCATCGTCCGCCCGGATGGCATTCCACATCTCAAGGAAAGCCATGGTCATGGTCCTGACGACCTCCCCCTCCAGCCGGATACCGGTATCCTTCCAGTGTCCGTAGGGAGACGTGACGTTGAAATACTCGTTGGCAATATTATAGCCGCCCGTGAAACCGATCCGCCCGTCAATGATGGTCATCTTCCTGTGGTCGCGGTTGTTGAGGAAGAGGTTGAAGATGGGCGTCATGGGATTGAAGATCCTGCACTTGATCCCGAGCTTCCTGAGCTTTTCCGCAAAGTCCGTGTTTATGAAGCCGATGCTCCCGAAATCGTCGTAGAAGACGCGGACTTCAACGCCCTCCCGGACCTTTTTGACAAGGATTTCCTCGATCCCGCGCCAGCTCTGCGCGTCCTCGATGGCAAAATACTCCATGAATATGAAGGACCTCGCCTCCCGCATGGCCTTCTTCTGGGCCTCCAGGCCTTCCGCCGCATCCGGAAAGTAGGTCACACCGGCGTTGCGGTAAAGCGGATATCCGCTCTCGCTTCTTATATAATGGGTGATCCCGCTGCAGGTGGGTTCATTTTCCGTAAGCTCCTGGACCACCGTCTCATCCTGAACAAGATGCGGGAGAAGGATGGCATCCATCTCCTCAAAGCGCCGCCTCATTCTCGCGGTGGAGCCGGACAGACCGATCATCAGGTAAAGCGTCACACCTACAAAGGGCATCACGATGATCAGGATGATCCAGGGCATCTTGATGGAAGCAGTCTTGTTCTGGCTGTAGATGGCCAGGACCAGGAGCATGGCCAGGAGTCGGACGATGGTCATGATGAGTTCTGAATGTCTGCTGAACCCGGAGAGGAAGATCGCCATCATGAAGAGAATCTCGAAGAGAATCGCGATTCCCGCAAATATCAGTCTCTTGATGCCATTCTTGGTGTTGGCCTTGTTCTCTACCGTACTTTTTACACCCATAAGCTG
Organism: uncultured Lachnospiraceae bacterium; assembly: GCA_902766655.1. Taxonomy (GTDB): domain Bacteria; phylum Bacillota; class Clostridia; order Lachnospirales; family Lachnospiraceae; genus Chordicoccus. The sequence goes on from CACXEL010000030.1 coordinate 2,242, forward strand.
CCTCATTCTTTCAAGTCAATCTCTGCTGTTCATTCAATCATTGGTCAGGTTCCGGACCCACTTGTACTTGCGGAACCGGATCATGACCCAGGGAATCTTGCCGACTTCGTCCAGGCAGGTGCAGGCGTACACCATGAGCACCGGCCAGTGGAAGACAAAGGCGCCGAGCAGGGCCAGCGGGATCGCGATGCCCCACATACAGACCGCCAGCGAGTACATGTCGAAGACCGTATCCCCGCCTCCGTCCAGGACGCCGTTGATGGTGACGGTGTTGACGCAGCGGCCGATCATATAGATGGCCATGATGACCATCATGCCGGTCAGGTAGCTGTGGGCCTCCTCCGTGAGGATGACCATCCGCACCACGATGGGCGTGACGGCAAGGACGAGTCCCGTGGAAATGAAGCCGATCACATAGGAAAACTTCATGAGCTTGATGCCGTAGGCCTTGCCCTGCGCAAGCTTACCGGCGCCCAGCTCGTTGCCCACTATGATACCGGCGGCACTGCCGACGCCGTTGCAGGCGCAGCAGATGAGGTCGCGGACTACCGCCGCCACCGAGTTGGCCGCCGCAGCGTCCGGTCCCATATGGCCGATAATAGCGGTGTAGGACGTGAAGCCGACGCCCCAGAAGAGAGCGCCTCCCAGGAGCGGCAGACACTGTTTTGCAAAATCGATCGAAAGCTGCCTGGTCCTGGCGAAGAGCCTGGTGATGGCGGGCTTTACATAATCGTCACGCGATGAGATAACGAGGCAGATGATCAGCTCGATCACACGCGCCAGTGTAGTGGCGAGCGCCGCGCCACGGGCCTCCATAGCCGGAAGCCCGAAGAGACCGAAGATGAGAATGCCGTTGAAGAGCACATTCAGCACCACTGCGCTGGAGCTGATCCAGGCGCTGGGGGAAACGTGGTCGGTCACCTTCATGATGGCCAGGTAGCACTGGGAAATGCCGGTGATCAGGTAGGATACGCCTGCAATCCGCAGATAGGCGCTTCCAATCTCTATGAGGGTCGCGTCTGACGTGAAGATCATCATGAGGAAACCCGGAACGAACTCACAGGCCAGGAAGAAAATGAGGGAGACGAGCCCTGCCAGCCTCAGCATAAGGTGGAGGAGCTTCTGCATGGTCTCCCGGTCACCCTTGCCCCAGTACTGGGCGCCCAGGATGGAACCCGCGCCGGTGATGGCCATGAGGAACATGTTCTGGACGAACTGGATCTGGGTGGCCAGGGAGACTGCCGTCATCTGCTCCTGGGCGATCCGGCCCAGCATGAGGGCGTCGCAGGCTGCCACCAGAGAAAGCATGAGACTCTGGAAGGCGATAGGTGCGGCGATGGTTGCGAGGCGTCGGTAAAAGGCTTTGTTGTCGATGATGATCTCGGTCTTGTCCATAGGATGCGGAATCTCCCTTTCTGGTGATCTGGAAAATGAAGACAGGGACGGGATTCATTTCCCTGCGCACTCTGAAATATGCTGCTCTGCCGTTACGGCATGGGTGAAAATGCGGAAGCCGGCAGGTCCATAAAAAAGCTGTGTACCCCCGGCCTGGCCGGTTAATCATTTCAACCCATATTAAGCCGGATAGAGACTTGTTCTGTTCAGTATACCATGAGAGCGGCAGACTGGTAAAGACTCCTTCCGGCTCGGACGGATACACATGAACTGCCGTGGAAAGGTATTGGAGATTCCCTTCACGCGTGGCAAAGATGCAGGTTGGTAAGGGAAGCC
>CACXEL010000031.1 GCA_902766655.1 uncultured Lachnospiraceae bacterium
CGCATTGCCCTTGAAAAACTGATCGTAGACGGCCGCATCCATCCCGCGAGGATCGAGGAGATGGTGGAGAAGGCCAAACGTGAGGTGGAGGCCAAGATCCGTGAGGACGGCGAGAACGCAGCCTTCGAGGTTGGCGTCCACAACCTGCATCCGGAGCTCATTAAGCTTCTCGGCAGGATGCGCTTCCGCACATCCTACGGCCAGAACGCTCTCAAGCACTCCATCGAGGTCGCCCAGTTGACAGGTCTCATGGCTGCCGAGTGCGGCTGTGACGTCCGCCTTGCCAAGCGCGCAGGCCTTCTGCATGATATCGGCAAGTCCATCGACCATGAGGTCGAGGGTTCCCATGTTCAGATCGGCGCCGATCTCTGCAGGAAATACAAGGAAGGCGAGACTGTCATCAACGCGGTGGAGAGCCACCACGGGGACGTCGAGCCGACATCTCTCATCGCCTGCCTGGTTCAGGCCGCGGACGCCATTTCCGCCGCCAGACCCGGTGCGAGACGTGAGACCCTTGACACCTATACCAATCGCTTAAAGCAGCTGGAGGACATCACCAACAGCTTCAAGGGTGTGGATAAGTCCTTTGCCATCCAGGCCGGCCGTGAGGTCCGTATCATGGTCCTTCCGGACCAGGTGAATGACTCCGAGATGGTCATGCTTGCCCGCGAGATCGCCAGGAAGATCGAAGCGGAGCTCGAGTATCCGGGCCAGATCAAGGTCAGCGTTATCCGCGAGAGCCGCGCTGTCGAGTACGCTAAGTAATTCCGGGAAACCAAAGGTATCGAAAGCCAAGACGCTGTCGTACCTGCTGCCTTCAGGCAGCAGATGCGGCAGCGTTTTCTTATTCCCGAGGGATAGTGACAGGCGGCAGAGTTTGGGCATACCGGCATAGGCCGGCATTGTCTGCGCCAGAATGCGGGAAAAACCGCCTTCTTCCCGGCCTGGAAGGCCGTCCGCCGAAAAATTTTTTCAGCCTCCGGAAACAAGATGTAGTGAAGTGGAAATGAGTGGGCTCCCACATCTTGTAAAACTCGAAAAAACCTTGTAAAATCAAGGTTTTTCGCGATTTTTTTTGTTTGATTTTATGTAAATCAACCGTTATAATGGATTCATTCCCGCCTGGGGAACGGGAAGAATAGGGGTGACCGGAAGGGTGAATTTCGACTGTTGTATACTATGTCCGCTCTTTGTCGGGTAGAAGTCTATGGAAAAGTCGATTCTGAAATTCATCAAATATCTGCACAAGACAAGAAAGTCTTCTGTTAACACGGAGCTGTCCTACCGCCGGGATCTGGAGAAGCTTGCCCAGTACCTCGTGGAGGAGCAGGGCATGACGGACTGGACGGAAGTCACGGCGACCAATCTCAATTCCTACATTCTCTATCTTGAGGACCGGAACTACGCAGTCGCCTCGGTGTCGAGGAGCATTGCCTCCATGAGGACCTTCTTCCACTATCTGGTGAGGACCCACTACCTCTCCGATGATCCTTCCTACGAGCTCAAGGCTCCGAAAGTGGAGAAGAAAGCTCCGGATATTCTGACCGGGGAGGAGATCAGTGCCCTCATTTCCCAGCCGGACTGCTCGACGCCCAAGGGCCTGCGTGACAAGGCCATGCTTGTCCTTCTCTGCGGGACAGGGATCCGGGTGTCCGAGCTCATCGGACTTAAGCTGGGGGATATCAACCTGGAGATGGGGTACATTTCCTGCCGTGACCGGACCGGGACACGGGCAGTGCCCTTCGGACCGGACGTGAGAGAGGCTGTGGAGACTTATATGAGCTCCGCAAGACATACCTTCGTCGGTGACCGTGATCCGGAAGCGCTTTTCCTCAACTGCTCCGGAAAGATGATGAGCCGTCAGGGCTTCTGGAAGATCCTGAAGGGCTATGCGGAAAATGCAGACATTTCCCGCGACATTACCCCTCATACCCTCCGCCACACCTTCGCTGCCCACATGCTCGCCGGCGGTGCGGACGTCTACCGGGTCAAAGAGCTCCTGGGCTACTCGGATGTATCCCAGACCCAGATCTACGCAATGAGGCGATAAGGGCGGACAAACCGAATATGAATTCTGACCTGTCATTCCAAGCGGCGCGTCATCGCGGCCATGGGGCTTTTTCGAAAGCTTTTCGGCTGCGCGGCCCCCTCGGAATGACTTTTTTTGCGGACGGAATTGGAAAGAGTGGCCTGCCCGATCCATAAACCGGGCGACCCCTAAATGTTGACAAAAAAAGTAGGCAATGCTATGCTGTGTATCAGCATAAAAGGCTTTGCGGTATAGCGGGCGCGGGGTTATTCGCACCTGTGAGTAAGAGGTGACTAACATGAAGCTGTCCACAAAAGGAAGATACGGGCTCAGGGCCATGGTCGATCTGGCGCTCTACAGCGAGGACGGGACACCGGTCAGCATTCAGAGCATTTCCCAGCGTGAGCAGATATCCGAAAGCTACCTGGAGCAGCTGGTGAGGAAGCTGAGAAATGCAGACATCCTGCTCAGCCACCGCGGTGCGAGCGGCGGCTACGTGCTGGCGAGACCGGCGGATGAAATCACCGTGGGCGAGGTCCTGCGGGCTCTCGAGGGGAATCTGAAGGCGGTCGAATGTGTCAGCGATACGGCCGGGGCCTGCACCCATATGGATCTCTGTGTGACCAGGTTCGTCTGGGAGAAGGTCAACGCAGCCATCGAGGAGGCGGTCGATTCCATCACCATCGGCCAGTTGGTCAGTGAAAGCAGAAAACACGGCAGGGAAAGTGCGAGCGGGGAAATCTGCTGAGTCGGGCACCCGCAGGATTGAAATAAGGAGCCAGAGACGAGTGGAAAGACAGACCAGGATAGACGTACACGTGCACAGCGAGTTCTCAACGGATTCTCAGGCGAAAATGGAGGACGTGGTCAGGACGGCGGTCGACAGGGGCATCGACGTTCTGTGCTTTACC